>NZ_JBFPJI010000108.1:0-11005 GCF_040838205.1 Bacillus sp. S4 | reverse complement strand
AAGTAATATAATTGAAATTACAAAAATAGTGGATAATGTGGTAATTCCATTAGATACTATCGTAGCAAAAGATCGGGAATTATTTGCACTCGGGCGTAATGAGAAATTTAGTGCGCAAATATTAGAATATTATCTCTATGATACATTTGGAGAGAAGTTAGGCTTACAATGAATCGAACGCGGTACAGATAACTAATTAGTGGAGATTAGGATCCATTTAAGTATCAGTTAATATCATTCATGTTTGACCTTCTATATATTTTATACTACAATCTGTAGTGTGAAAGGGGCCATACGATGTTTACTCAAAACTACAAGTTAAATGAGCAAGGGTTAAATCACTTTTTCGGACCGCTTGAAGCAAAAATAATGGAAATTGTTTGGGCTACTGAGGGTATTACCATTAAAGATGTGCAACAGAAATTAAGTGAAGAATCCTCGGTGAATTTTAATACTGTAATGACAGTTATGAACAGATTAGTAGAGAAAGCACATTTAGAAAAGCATATCGTGAAAAGAAGTGGTATGTATCGTACTACACAAACGAAAGAAGAATTTTTATCTAATCAAACGAAGAAAATGACACAGGAATTAATGGGGGAATTTGGAGATCTTGTTGTGAACCATATGATAGATGAGTTAGAACAAGCTGATCCATCTTTAATAAAAAAATTAGAAGAGAAATTAAGTCAGCTAAAAAAAGAGGACCGATAAAATGAAGTGGCAAATGCGTAAAATCGTTTTGTTAGCAGTGACTATTAGTGTTCTTTTTTTAAGTATGTTAGTATACTACGTCACATACCCATTTCTTTTTCAAAATAAAGCACTTTTTCTTTCACAATTTTGTTTATTTGAATTGCAACAACATATGCGAGAACTGTCAACACTCCGCATTATGATAGCCGGATTACTGTTATTTACTGTAATCATTATAAGTAAAAGAATTTGGAAGCAGTTTTTTTATAGTAAAAAATTGAAAAGAAATCTCGTGTCTATTACTAGAAAAGGAAAGCAAGTGTACGTATTATCAACGTTACAGATTACGGCATTTACAATTGGATTATTTCGACCGAAAATTGTCATTTCAGAAGGAATGTTTCAGGCGTTTTCAGAGGAAGAAATTGATGCGATTGTATTACATGAGGAATATCATCAAAAAAATCGAGATCCATTAAAGTTATTTTTCTTTACATTGTTAGCTGAAGGAATGATGTATATTCCTATATTAAAAGGAATGCTGCAGCGTTATCATGTGTATCAGGAGCTATCAGCTGATAAATATGCGATGCAAAAAATGAAATCTTCATTTGAGCTAGGTAGTGCATTATTAAAGTTAATTAAAATAAAGACGATGGAAAATCAATGTATTACAGCTTCGTTTGCGAAAACTGCAATTAATTTACGAATTGAGCAAGTGTTGAATGAGAAAGTTGTTAAGCTGAATATACCAGTACATACGAATTCAGTATATGTAACGTTAGGGCTATTTTGTATGTCGATTGTACTTATTGTCGGAGAGTGCATATAGCCTCTTTTTTTTTACAGTTAACACTACGTTTTGTAGTGTGTTTAGGAGGAATAAAATGAATGCGGCGGATTTAACAATTTGGCTAGTAGTAGGGGCGGGGATACTTTCTTTTATATCACCATGTTCTTTACCGCTATATCCATCTTATTTATCATATATTACAGGTGTTTCTATTCAAGATTTAAAAGAAAATCGTGGAATTATGCAAAAGTCAGCGATTATACATACAGTATTTTTTATGATCGGTTTCTCGGTTATTTTTTATGCATTAGGTTTATCAGTAAGCTGGATTGGGATCACTTTTTCATCTAATCAAAGGCTGATTCAGCAAATTGGTGGGATATTTATTATTTTGATGGGGCTATTTATGACTGGAGTGATTCAGCCTAAGTGGCTTATGGCAGAGAAAAAAGTACAATATAGAAGTAAATCGACAGGATATATTCGCTCAGTTTTGGTCGGCATGACATATGCAGCAGGATGGACACCGTGTGTTGGACCTATATTTTCTGCAGTGCTTATGCTCGGTGCGACCAATCCTGAAAGTGCGCTTCTGTATATTACAGCGTACACCCTTGGATTTGCAGTTCCGTTTTTCGTGATGGCATTTTTTATCGGAAAGGTAAAATGGATTGTTACATATGCCAATGTCATGATGAAAATTGGCGGTGGAATGATGATACTAACAGGGGTTTTATTATATACAAATCAAATGACGAAAATTACAGCATTCTTTATTCGTATATTTGGTGGATTTACAGGATTTTAGAAATGAGGAGGAAGAAAAGTGAAGAAACTAATTGCTATTATACTGGCCGGGGCACTAATTTGGGCAGGGGTTAATTTTTATAATACAAAGAAAGAAGAAAAAGAAAGAAAAGCGAAACAAGCGGAGTTACAAGAAAAAGAAGTATTGCCACAAGTGGGATTTAAAGCACCAAACATAACATTAAAAGGATTGGACGGGAAGCTGTATTCGTTAAATGATGCAAAGGGAAAACCATATGTTATTAATTTTTGGGCATCGTGGTGTGGCCCATGTGAAATGGAGGCTCCTGACTTAGTTCGTTTGTATGATAAGTATAAAAAGGATGTTGAAATCTTTGCGGTAAATGCAACAATCGGGGATCCAGTACAAGAAGCGAGCGCATTCGCAGATCGCCACGGATTTAAATTTCCAGTTCTATTAGATATGGACGGAGTAGCTGGATTAGATTATAAAGTATTCTCTTTACCAACGACATTTTTTGTTAATAAAGATGGAATTATTGTAGATCAGGCACGAGGTGTATTACCTCCAGATCAATTAGAAGAGAAGTTTAAGAAAATAATTGAGAATTAAGAGGGGATTTCATAGTGATGGAGTGGATGGTGAGGTTACAACCCGTTTCTCTTATAATAGGAAGTCTATTTGGATTTACTCTGATGAAACTAAGGATGAAAAAGCAAAATATTCAATATGAAAAAATGATGGATGCAGTAACGAATGGTCTTCTCATCATTGTATTAGTATGGAAATTCGCACCGGCAATTTTAAATCCAGTATGGGCCATTGGGGCGCCGGTGCAAGCATTATTAGCTGTAGGAAGTATTCAACATATTATAGTAGGTTTTATTATGGCTAGTATATACATTGTTTGGAAAAGTAAAAAAGAGCAATTTTCTCTTCGAATTTTACTTGATACATTGCCCTTTGGATTGTGTGTGAGTATTATCTTTTATTTTCTATTCCATCAAGAAGTAGGTATACAAACGACACTCCCATGGGGGATGAAAATATATGAATCAAAATTTTTGTATCATCCTATTTTCATGTATGAGATTATACTCGCACTCGGTATAATTGGCTCGTTATGGATTAAAAATGAAAGAGTAGGGAATGGAAAGAATATAAGCTTTTTTCTCATTTGCGAGGGAATTGCTCATATCATTATTTCGCTTATGAGTGAACAAAATTCAGTTCTATTTGGTCTTTCAATACAGCAAATACTCAGTTTTTTTGTTATTAGTTTAGGGATTTTGTTAGTACCAAAAAAATAAAAATAACCATGTACGGAGAGCATCCATGCATGGTTATTTTTTTATCATCACATGAATTAAAAAATTGGCGGAGTAACAGAGAATAAAACAATCGCATTTTTCTCGAATTGATTTACCCATTTATGTTTTAAATAAGCTGGTATTTTTACGCTATCACCAGTTTCTAATGTGTATTCTTCTTCATTTAAGTGCAATGTGATTTTCCCGTCTAATACAAATGCTAATTCTTCTCCTTTATGTTCTAGAACATTTTCTGATGAAGCAGTATTCGGTGGGATAGTCATAATTGCTGTTGCTAAATTTCCTGTGAAATCAGGTGATAACAATTCATATGATAAATTATCGATAATCATTTTTTTTCTTTTATTAGAACGTACGATTAAATCGTCTGTATTAGTTTCTTCAAGTAAAAAACTAAATGTTGGAACATCAAGAGCTTTTGCGAGTACCTTTAATGTTTGAATGGATGGGTTAGCAGAACCATGTTCAATTTGACTAAGCATTGATGGTGTGATTTCGGCCATCTTTGCTAGTTCTTTACTAGTTAATCCTTTTTCTTTTCTTTGTTTTTCAATTTTTTTACCGATATCTATATTTTCCATAATAAATGCTCCTTAATAATTATTAAATTATATTTAAGTAAATTAAATTAAAATTAACTGAAACTGAATTTTATGTTAAACTATATTAAAATTAATTTAATTATAATTTATTATTTGGCTAGCTACAAGAATATGAGGAGGAAGAGAAATGAAGGGGATAGAGGCATTAAAAGAGCGATACCCACTATTAAACAACCTTATTGCAACGGAAGAAGTATTTTGGATGAATCCGAATACAGAAAAGTATGAAACGGCAATAAAAGGTTCGCCGCTTAATGAAGAAAATGTAAAAGATGCGGAAGAGAGATTAAAGCGCTTCGCACCATATATTGCGAAAGTTTTTCCTGAAACGAAAGAAACGAGCGGAATTATAGAATCTCCTTTAGTAAAAATACCTTCTATGAAACAATCTTTAGAGAAAAATTACGAGCAACCTATATGGGGAGAATTATTATTAAAGTGTGATAGTCATCTTCCGATATCAGGATCAATAAAGGCAAGAGGCGGAATATACGAAGTGTTGAAACATGCAGAGCAATTAGCATGGCAGCATGGAATGTTAACAGAGAAAGATGATTATTCAATTTTAGATAGTGATAGATTTAGAGGTTTTTTCGCGAAGTATTCAATTGCAGTAGGTTCGACAGGAAACTTAGGACTGAGCATTGGGATTATGAGTGCAAAACTAGGATTTAATGTAACTGTTCATATGTCAGCAGATGCGAAACAATGGAAAAAAGATTTATTAAGAAGTAAAGGTGTAAATGTTATTGAATATGAAGCGGATTATAGTAAAGCAGTAGAAGAAGGAAGACTGCAAGCAGATGCAGATCCTAGCTGCTATTTTGTTGATGATGAAAACTCACATGATTTATTTTTAGGATACGCAGTAGCAGCGTCGCGTTTACAAAAACAATTAGAAGAGTTAGAGATTGCAGTAGATGAAGAACACCCTTTATTCGTTTATCTTCCGTGCGGAGTCGGTGGTGGGCCTGGCGGAGTAGCATTCGGCTTAAAGTTATTGTATAAAGACAATGTGCATTGTTTCTTTGCTGAGCCTACGCACTCTCCGTGTATGCTACTCGGCTTAATGACTGGACTTCATGATAAAATTGCCGTTCAAGATATCGGGATTGATAATGTAACAGATGCGGATGGACTTGCGGTAGGAAGACCCTCTGGATTTGTCGGTAAAACGATGGAACCATTTTTGAGTGGAAATTACACAGTAAGTGATGAAGAGTTATATAGATTATTAAAAGAACTGGCTGATACTGAAAATGTTTATTTAGAGCCTTCTGCGTTAGCAGGTATGGTAGGGCCATTGAATGTATGTAAAGCTGAAAATGAGTATTTACAAAAATATAGGTTAACAGAAAAGGTGAAGAATGGTACTCATATTGTGTGGGGAACTGGCGGTAGTATGGTTCCAGAAGACGTGATGAGTGGTTATTATAAAAAAGGTTCGGAATTAACGAAAGCAGAGTAAGGAAGAATGAGGCGATTTAAAGCCTCATTTTTTCATGTACATAAAAATCTTTGTTATTTTCACATTAGTTCTTTATAGTATAGTTATAAAGGATTATTCATATCGATTAAATATAATAAAAAAGCGTTATTTTACATAATAAGAGGATGTGTGTATACGATGTCATTACAGACAAAATATATAGCGGGTATTTCGCTTGGGGTTATGGGCGTAGGTTTTGCGGCTTCGATCCCTTTTCAAGGAACGGTAGCTGGGGAGATTATTCAAGGGGGATTTGAAGCGGGGTTAGTTGGTGGACTTGCGGATTGGTTTGCGGTTACAGCTTTATTCCGTCATCCGTTGGGAATCCCAATTCCGCATACAGCATTATTACCTAAAAATCGTAAGCGGGTAACAAAGGGGCTCGTTTCTACGTTAGAAAATGAATGGCTGACGAAAGAAAGTATTACAAGTAAAGTAAAAGAAATGCAGCTAGCACAAATGGTACTGGAAATTGCTGAGAAAGAGTTACAGTCTGACGCTGTGAAAAAAGGAATTGTAACAATTGCTGAGAAAGCGATTCTTCAAATAGATACAGAAAAATTAGCTGTTATTATTGAAAAAGAATTAAAAACGTATTTGCATACAATTAATACAAGTAACATATTACAAGTGCTTGTTGATCAATTAGTTGTGCAAGAATATGATGAAAAAACACTTGATTACATATTAATAAAGGTGAAAGATTGGACAGCTCAAGATGAAGCACGTTATCAGCTCGGAAGCCTAGGAATGAAGGCGATGGAAAACATAAAAGTAGATGGGTTTTTACAGTTTACTTTGAAATCATTTATGAATATTGTAGATGAAGATAAAATTGGAGGCATTTTGCAAAAGTTTATTATTAGCAATATTAACAGCTTGCAAGATGCTGATAATAGCACAAGACAACTTATATTAGCGAAGATTCGTCAAGAAATTATAAATGTAAAAGAAAATGAATCTTTATTACAGGAATTAGAGAATTGGAAAGAAAAATGGATTACCAATTGGGATGCTACTGACAAAATAAAAGAGATGCTAGAGCAAGTACAGAGTAGGGCAGTTACTTTTGTGAAGAATGAAGAATTTGCCGATAAATATGTTGTTCCATTCTTACAAACACAAATGAATAAAATAAAAGCAGACGAACTGATTGTTCAAAAAATAGAAGATTGGTTACAAAAACAAGTTGTTACTATTGTTGAAAAGAATCATTCGAAAATTGGAAAGCTTGTGCAAGAAAACCTTGATAAATTAGATGATAAAACATTAATCGAAATGATTGAAAATAATGTCGGTAAAGATTTGCAGTGGATTCGTGTGAACGGGGCTGTTTGTGGTTTTATGATTGGATTAGTTTTAGAAGGAATAAAAGCGATTATATGAGAAAAACCTTCCACAATTGTGGAAGGTTTCTTATTTTTCGATAACACTCATATTTATATTATAAGCTTTCTCGATATTTAATTTGTACGTCCCATTTCCTGTTTTTATCGAGTTTTTATACCAATGTTCTTGCCCGTTTAATTCTGGATTTTCTTCTGAAGAATTATTTTCTTTTTTCGTTAAATCTTCTACTTGTTCCCAAGGTGTGTTCCCGTGAGTTTCTTTTTTGTTTGTTATGGCGATTAAAGATACATCACTTTCTTTTACTAAATGAACAGATACATTTGAACTTTCTTGTACAAACCAATTATTTTGTAATTGACCTGGATAAAGAGATAGTTCGTTATTTGAAGCGCGGATCTCTACATTTTTATTTTGCGGAAGAACGAGTGTTTGTTTCACCTGTGGTGTTGAGTTAAATAACGTATGCTGAACCGGTAATGATTTTAAAGTTATATACATCGTTTCTCCAGCTGTTTGAACTGAAAGGAAATCCTCTTGTTTTAAATTGAGTTTTTCATTTGCTTTCGTCGTCATTTCATATGTTCCAAGAAGATGAACTTGATTTGTGTTGTTTCCTTCTATTGTTAGAGGGTGATGCCCCGCATCCACTACGATTTTTTTGATAGATTCAGGTATATCAAGTTGTCCGTCTGGAATATTACTCGTTTGCCTAGTTGTGTTAATAGAATGACGAACTTCTTCTAGTAATCCAGTTGATAATAAACAGTAAAAAGCAATTCCAACACTTCCTAAAACTCCGATAAAGAAAATACTAAAAATATCATATTTAATAAATGATTGTTCCTTCTTAGAAAATAGAAGGTATAGTAAAATTTCAGCGCCAAGTATGATAAGTAAAACAGGCCACCATGCTGTTAATGTATCCAATACTTGAGTGCCTTTCATAACTGAAAATAGTAAGAAACAACCTAATGTAATAATGGAAAGCCCCATTGAGAATGTTCCAACGCGCCATGTTCTCATTCGTTTGTACCACCTTTGTTTTCTTTATTTCCAAGTAACAATTTAAAGCCGCCACCAATTAAAAGGAGAGCAACGATAGATGTTTGGAAATAGCGATAATATAGTTCGCTAAGATGAATATTAAATATAGTTACAAAATAATCATTCAAAATAGGAAGGACTGTTTGATCTAATAAATAATAACCACCGAGTGTAATTAAACCAATACCGATCCATCTTTGATGATTGATAAAATAGTCAATGATAGGTTCGTCATTTACACGTTCTTTTCCGGATTTTGCAGTTTGCTGTAACGCATCAAAAAAGCTATAGAACCAAATGATTGGTACTAAAAATAAAAACGCAGAAAGTCTTAATAAGTCGAGCAAATAAATAGATAGTAAAAAGGCTGCCATAAGCTGAAGACCACGGCGCTGTAAGCCTAAATACATATGTCCTGCTCCAGGAAACATTGCTAAAATGGAAGCGAATGTTTTATTTTTCTTTCCTTGTTCTCGGTGCTCTTCAAACTCTTCGAAAATAGTACGGTCATCTAGTTGCTCTCCGCGTTCTTTTTTCTGTAGTTGTTGAACAACATCAAAGAAGTTATAAATCCATAAAACAGGTAGCGTAATAAGGAAGATAAGGAAACTTTCTTGAGATGTTAAGAGTGCAACGAATATAATCATACTTCCTATTCCTGTACAAGCTACTAAAAATGTAAGTCCTCGCTGCATAAGTCCTAATTGGAAATGGCCAAGTCCAGGGATAATTGATAGGAGAATGATATAAAATCGTTCGCTCTCTTTAGAGGACTCTGTAAATTCTCCGGCTGCTTGTTTTTTCGATTGATTAATAATAGTGATAACTAAATCTAATAAATTGATTACCCATAACACGACTAGTAAAAATAGAGAAAGAAAAGCAATATCACGCGCTCCTAATGCTATTGTACAAAATGCTGCAAAGATAAATAGAAATAAAGCCCCTCCGCTATATAAAATAAATCGTCCAAATTTCTTTAAATATAAATGTCCAAGCCCAGGAATTAGCCCTAATACAAGTGCTAAAAAGGGATTTTTATTCATGCTTTGAACCTCCGTCCTTTTTTGATGTGTCTACCGATTTGTTTACAATTTGTTGTGAGATAGAAGACTCGTTATGTTTTGAGGATTTCTCGAAATTTGATGTCGCTGTGAAAATATACTGGAATAAACCACTTACCATAAAAATAATTGTAGCCGCAGTCGCAATTATGTAGTGAATAATCGTGCGCTTTAGTGAGTTTGTTTTTATATTTTCATTAGGCTGTAACGTTTCAAAATTAATTTGCGTCATAACTTCGTTCGTAAATGAATCATCATTTATCATTGGAAGGTTTTCATGTTGTTCATCAATACTTTCCATATAAAGTGCTAAACAATGATCACATTCATAAAGATGTTCTTCCATAGATTCACGTTCATTGTTTGATATAACATCTAATGTATAATTGCGCCAATCTTCTTTTGAATAATGCATCATAGAAACTCTTCCTCCTTCCAATGTTTTTTAATCCATTTTCTTGCCCGATACAGTTTCATTTCGACCGTTTTCACTTCGATGTTTTCCTGAAAAGCAATTTCTTGATAACTTTTTTCTTCTAAGTAATGTGCGAGAACGACGTCACGATAATTGTCGGGAAGTTCTCTCAGTTTTTGAGCAATGAGCAATTTTTGCTCTTTCGTCAATAATAAAGCCTCAATATTATGAGAGGATCTTATATTTTCCGCAGTTTCTTTACATAAGGAGAGTTCTTCGTTTTCTCTAGCTTTTTTTCTCTTATAATCAATAGCGTGATTGGTGGCAATACGTGCCATCCACGTTTTTAATCCGCGAAATTGATAATTTGGGAGAGAGGCGTGAATTTTTACGAATACTTCTTGTGTAACATCTTTAGCATCTTCTTCATGTCTTAAAATGGAAAAGATAACTTGAAAAATATAATGACGATATGTTTGTACAAGGATACGAAAAGCATGTTCGCTTCCTTGCTGTGCTTTTGCAACTAATTGTTTTTCCTCAATCGGTCTCTCCCTCCTTTTTGACGCATTCTATTATATAGACGTAAGAAATGATAAGTCACCCTACACATGTTATAAAAAAAGAATAATATATTTTTAGCAGGAGGGCTATATGAAAAAGGTGTGAAAAAATGGTAAAGAGAAGTATATAATGAGCAAAGAGGAAATGCTACATGGAGAAAGGATGTGAATGTTAGTAGGATAAGGTCCATACTAACAAACATGAAAATTAAAATATTAATAGCCGATGATAATTCTTTTATTAGAGAAGGTATGAAAATTATTTTAAATACATATGAAGAGTTTGAAGTATTAGATACCGTAAATGATGGAAAAGAAGCGGTAGCGTATTGTAAAAAGCATGAAGTTGATATTGCGCTTTTAGATGTTCGTATGCCAAACATGAACGGGGTAGAGGCGACGAAGTTAATTTGTGAAGAGACAAAAACGAAGCCTCTCATTTTAACGACATTTGATGATGATGAATATATTTTGGACGCAGTAAAAAACGGAGCGAAAGGTTATTTATTAAAAAATAATGATCCGGAGCGTATTCGTGATGCGATAAAAGGAGTTTATAACGGTCAAACTGTTATGCAAGATGTAGTGCTTGATAAAATTAAGTCTAATTTAATGGAAAGTAAAGAGGAAGAATCTAAAATTGATAAGAGCCTTTTCACAGAAAGAGAGCTTAGTATTATCGCATTAATTGCGAAAGGTTTCTCAAATAAAGAAATTTCGAAGCAACTTTTCATATCTGAAGGAACGATTGCAAATTATATTACATCAGTTTTAGGGAAAACTGGACTAGAACATCGCACGCAAATTGCGATTTATTACTTAACAGGGAAAGTAGATTAATGTTATGGAATTTTGGTTAACTGTAAGTAAACTTATTGTCTTTTTATAT
>NZ_JBFPJI010000107.1:0-11009 GCF_040838205.1 Bacillus sp. S4 | reverse complement strand
GTTTAGAGGATTACCAAATGTAAAGTACATCGCAAAAAATATGATACATAGCCCGACTGCAGTTAGTGACAAGAACCATTTTTTTCTTTTCATATACATACACTCTCCTACTCTGGATTTGTTTTTATTTTACATGAATAATGATAAAAACGTGAGACTTATAAATAAAAACTTTCTATAGTTACCTAGAAGTAACCTACGCACATGAAAGTGCATCATTGCCTTTTTACATAAACATAGATACACTTTTAATATAATAAACAACTGAGAAGATTAAGGAGTGTTATACTTGGCAGAATTATTACAAGGAAAAAATGCTTTAATTACAGGCGCAGGTAGAGGGATTGGTCGTGCTGTAGCGATCGCATTAGCAAAAGAGGGCGTAAATGTTGGTCTTTTAGCTCGTTCAGAAGAAAATTTAAAAGCAGTTGCGAAAGAAGTGGAAGCAGAAGGTGTAAAAGCTGTTATTGCGACTGCTGACGTATCTTCATATGAAGAGGTAACTACTGCAATTGAAACATTAAAAAACGGTTTAGGATCTATCGATATTTTAATTAATAACGCTGGTATTTCTAAGTTTGGTAAGTTTTTAGAACTAGACGTTGCTGATTGGGAAAAAATCATTCAAGTAAACTTAATGGGTGTATACTATGCAACCCGCGCAGCTTTACCAAGCATGATTGAACAACAATCTGGTGATATTATTAATATTTCATCTACAGCAGGGCAAAAAGGGGCACCTGTAACAAGTGCGTATAGTGCTTCTAAATTTGGTGTTCTTGGTTTAACAGAATCGTTAGCGATGGAAGTTCGTAAACATAACATTCGTGTAACAGCTTTAACACCAAGTACAGTAGCAACTGATATGGCTGTAGATTTAGGGTTAACTGATGGAAACCCTGATAAAGTAATGCAAGCAGAAGATATTGCAGAATTTATCGTAGCACAGCTGAAATTAAATAAACGTACATTTATTAAATCAGCAGGACTTTGGTCTACTAATCCGTAAGGACTAAATTTATCCCGCATTAACGGGCAGTAAAACTCCCACCTCAAAATTCGGCTGGAGCAAAGAAGTTAGGTGGGAGATCAACTGCCCGTAAACGCCCGATTGGTTCAACTAATAATCAGTGGGGGATGAACAAAACCCCCACTGATTAAAGTTTCACTTTATAAACAAAGAAGGGATATCTATTCTGTAATGGAATGGGTGTCCCTTCTGTATTTTTTGTATATGAAACAGAATTTTCTGTATGATAAAATGTGAATGGTAGAAAATCATTAAAAAATTGAAGGAGATGGTATTTACATGAGTATGATTGAGAAATGGACTGCTGTTGATCAATATATGAGTGACGTATTAATACCAAAAGATTCTACATTAGAAGAGGTTCTTCAAGCAAATGCTGGAGCTAATTTGCCGGCACATGATGTATCGCCAACTCAAGGGAAGTTTTTACAACTATTAGTACAAATTCAAGGAGCTCGTAACATTTTAGAAATTGGCACTCTAGGCGGATATAGCACTATATGGCTTGCAAGAGCATTGCCATCTGGAGGGCGAATTGTTACATTAGAAGCAAGTGAAAAGCATGCTGAAATTGCACGGAGCAATATTGAACGTGCCAATTTGAATGATAGAATAGAAATACGAGTAGGATTAGCGTTAGATTCTTTACAGAAAATAGAAAACGAGAAGTATGAACCATTTGATTTTATTTTCATAGATGCTGATAAACAAAATAATCCGGCTTATTTTGAATGGGCAATGAAACTATCACGCCCTGGTACTGTAATTATTGGGGATAACGTAGTACGTGAAGGAGAAGTTATTGACAATACTAGCAGCGATCCTCGTGTACAAGGGATACGCCGATTCTATGAATTAATAGCTGCTGAGCCGCGTGTAAGTGCTACGGCGCTTCAAACTGTCGGAAGTAAAGGGTATGATGGATTTGTAATGGCAGTCGTTAAAGAATGATGTAAGGAGATAAGTGGAATGAAAAAGATGTTTCAAAAATTATAACATGTATCGTGTGTAACAAAGTTAGCCCGAGGACCTCCAACATACATAACAATATAAGTTTATATAAAAAATTGGAGGTTAGGAATAGATGAGAACTGAAAAAGAAATGCTAGACTTAATTATAAATACAGCAAAAGAGGATGAAAGAATTCGAGCTGTCATTATGAATGGGTCACGTGTGAATCCAAATGTGAAAAAAGATTGTTTCCAAGACTATGATATTATTTATGTTGTAAAAGATATACAATCTTTTACGTGTAATCATAGTTGGATTCATAGATTTGGAGAAATAATGATTGTGCAAATGCCGGAAGAAATGTCGTTAGTTCCAGCGGATGAAGACGGGAAATTTCCGTATTTAATGCAGTTTATGGATGGAAACCGGATTGATTTAATGCTAGTTCCAGTGGATTTAATAAATAAATTTATTGGACAGGATAGTTTAAGTAAATTACTACTGGATAAAGACAATTGTATTGGAGAATTTCCGCCAGCAAGTGATAAAGATTACGTTATAAAAAAGCCTACAGAAAAAGAGTTTTTCGATTGCTGTAATGAATTTTGGTGGTGCAGCACAAATGTAGGGAAAGGGTTATGGAGAGAGGAATTTTCTTATGCGAAAGGAATGCTTGAAGGCCCAATGCGAGATATGTTAATCGTAATGATAGAATGGCATATTGGCATGAAAACAAATTTTACAGTGAATACCGGAAAGTTTGGTAAGCATTTCGAGCAATATGTTGAAAAAGATACGTGGGAGCAATTTAGAAAGACATTTTCAAATGCAGAATATGAAAATATATGGCAGTCATTCTTTGTAATGGGAGATCTATTTAGGGAAGTTGCGAACGAAATTGCTAACGCTTATGGATATCAATACCCGCAAGGTGATGATGACAGGGTGACAAGTTATTTAAAACATGTGAAAGTTTTGCCGAAAGATAGTACATCGATTTATTAATTTTATAAAGCAGTAAGACTGTCCTAATTATGGACAGTCTTATTTTTGTATATTGATAAGAATTTCTCTAACAAAGTGCAGATGAATCACATATGAAATTTTAGGGAGGTTTTTATCATGTATTATTTTTATGCGCCAGAAATGTTCGTTCCATTTCAGTTGGGGACAGAACGTAATATTTCGTATGCTTATATGCCATATCATTCATTTTATTATGGAGACTATATAAACGCATTGCCATACGCATTACATGTTCCTCAAAATTATGAAGCCCAAATGAAAGAAGAGGATCGAGGGTCATGGACACCATTTTCATGGGTCGAAAAATATGCGTATGCATTTTCAGGACCATACAATAAAGCAGAAGTAGCTCTTACATTTGATGATGGACCAGATTTAGTATTTACTCCAAAAATTTTAGATAAGTTAAAACAACATAATGTGAAAGCTACATTCTTCTTGCTTGGTGAAAATGCAGAAAAGTTTCCGAATGTAGTAAAGCGTATCGCGAATGAAGGGCATGTAATTGGTAATCATACGTATAGCCATCCGAATTTAGCGAAAGTAAATGAGGCTGAGTACCATAATCAAATTATAAAAACGGAAGAAATATTAAATCGTTTAGCTGGTTATGCACCGAAATTTATTCGTCCACCATATGGTGAAATACTTGAAAATCAATTGAAGTGGGCAACAGAGCAAAATTTTATGATTGTACAGTGGAGTGTTGATACAGTTGATTGGAAAGGGGTAAGTGCTGATACGATTACAAATAATGTGTTAGGGAATTCATTTCCAGGTAGCGTCATACTTCAACATTCGACTCCAGGTGGACATTTGCAAGGGTCTGTAGATTCGCTAGACAAAATCATTCCGCAGTTAAAAACGAAAGGAGCACGTTTTGTAACACTTCCAAGCATGTTCCAGACATCGAAAGAAAGAAAATAAACAAATATGCCACTAATTGGAAAATGTAGGGTTATACCGTATAATGAAAGTGTAAGTTAGGGGGGATATAATTGATGGATGCACTAGTAAACATAGGAATAAGCATATTGATTGGTATTATATTTATACTTGCGGCCCTTATTCTTCAAAAAAATCCACCGACGGATATTAACGCAGCATACGGTTACCGTACGAAACGATCTATGAAAAATAAGGAATTATGGGATGCAGGTAACAGGTATAGTGCAGAAGTGATGAAACAAAATGGATTCATTATGATGTTAATTGGAAGTGTTATTAGTATAGTGTTTAGATATCCACATACAATGATAGCGATTATGGTTATTATGCTGTTGTTAATCATTCGCTTATTTATGAGAGTAGAGAAAAGATTAAAGATACTTGAACAATAATGAGAAATAAAATAGGACTTCCGCACAATATAAGCTGGAAGTCCTATTTTATTTACAAACTATTATTTTTTAGCAATTCTTTTCCTTGTTCTACAACAAATTCATAGTATTCAAGGTCATATGGATAAATATCTTCAAATGTTATCGTTATCGGTTTATTGTTTAAAACAGAAATAGCCGTTAAAGATGAAATATCTTTTTTAAATAGTTGTAGAAATGAAGTTGCATGTACTTTCATCACATCGTCTACTTCTTCACCTGGTGCGAATGGAAGCGGATTGACGACATTGTGAAAATACATATGACAAAACTCGCGATCAGTAAGATTTGAAATTTCATAATCTATTTTAAAGATTCCTTTGTATACTAAATCAGTCGTTTGAAAGGAAAGCCCCAATTCTTCTTCGATTTCACGAAGGCCACCAATTTGTACATCTTCATCATGCATAATATGTCCAGCTGAAGTAATATCCCATATACTCGGAGCTTCTTTTTTATTTTTAGAGCGTAATTGGAAATATAAAAACATATCTTCAGCATCTTTTTCTACAAACCAACAATGAAATGTTTCGTGCCAATCACCGTCACGATGCACTTCATCACGTAATTTCTTCCCAAGTGTATTTCTTTCAGGATCAAATATTTTTAACCACTCTGTCATTTTAATTCCCCTTTCTGCAAATTTTATTATACAATAATTGTATTGAATTTTGGGAAAAAAAAGAAAAAGGAGCGGTTATAAGTGGGGATAGAGAGTAAGGAAATAAAATCGATTATTTCAACAGAGGAAGAATTACGAGAAATATTAGGGCAACCGAGTGAGCGGGCCTTGAAAAAAGTTATTTCATCATTAGACCACCATTGCGTAGATTTTCTATCTAAATCTCCTTTTCTAGTATTATCTACTGCAAATAAATTAGGAGAGTGTGATGCTTCGCCGAGAGGAGACGCACCTGGATATGTATATGTATTAAATAAAAATAAAATTATCATTCCAGAAAGGCCGGGCAATCGTCGTATAGATTCAATTTTAAATATTATTTCAAATCCGCACGTAGGGTTAATCTTTTTTATTCCTGGTCTTGGGGAAACACTCCGAATAAACGGTAAAGCATATATTACAAACGATGAAGAAATTTTGAAAGAGATGCAGGCGAATGGACGTAATCCGTTACTTGGAATTGTTGTTGAAATAGAAGAATGCTATATTCATTGTGCAAAAGCTTTTATTCGTTCAAAAATGTGGGATCCAGAGTCATGGTTAAATAAAACAGAGCTACCTTCAGCAGCGAAAATGTTAATGGAGCATGCGAAAGTGAATGCTTCAGAAGAGGATGTTGCACGTTCTTTAGAAGAAAGTTATACGAAGAGATTGTATTGAACAATTGTAACTACTCAGTCATTCTATGAAAAACCGACAGAAAAGCACTTTTTTAATGGTCGAGAGGGACTGGCTATGTATAGGAGCGGTCAGGGCCTTTTCCTGCCACGCGCAAAGTTTTAAAATAAAGGAAGGTAGCAAGGTGTAGGTCCATTTTTTATCTTCATGGCAGCAATCTATATGCTGAAAAGTGAAAGTAACTTTCTATAGGTAATAAGGGGCGTATTTTCGCTGGAATAATACTCCTTACCAAACTCCTAAATGAAATGTATGGCTGAGTAGGTACAAAAAATTCACTTTATAAATATAGTGTTAAAGCGTAAAACTCTTTTTTTTTTAGAAAGGAATTTTAATATGGATATTGTTGGCTTGTCTGTGATGAATATATGTGACAGAGAATAAGTTTGTTTTAGATAATTTGTTATTGTAAAATATAATAATGTATTTCCTTTAAAATAGTAAATAAAAATAGGCTTGCTTTTTAAAATTTTCATAACTATAATAAGTTAACAAATAGACATGAACGAAAAAGTAACGATAAGGACATGAGATGATTTTTACGGTTTACAGAGAGGGAAGCCAAGGCTGTGAGCTTCCTAACACGAAAAATAATCTTACCACCTTTGAACTTCAATAGTGAACGAGTAATCTAGTAATTATTGACGGTATCAGCCGTTATCTGAACTTGAGCAATCTAGAAGAAAATAAGTCTAGGTTGGAACAAGGGTGGAACCACGAAAACACATTCGTCCCTTTCCTAGGGATGAGTGTGTTTTTTTATTACTTTGAAAGGAGGTGCGGTAATATGAAACGATTAGTACGTACGGAAATAACCACCACCTGCATGGAAAAATGGCAGAGCAAGGTGATTGATAGAGATAAACAATAAAATTTTAGGAGGAGATTAGAAGATGAATAATGTTATTAATGTTGGGGTATTAGGGTTAGGTACTGTCGGAAGTGGTGTTGTCCATATTTTGAAAGAACATTATCAAAAGATTGCTCTTGATACAGGATATGAAGTAAAGGTAAAGACAGTCGTTGTACGTGATTTGGAAAAAGAACGTGATGTTTGCATTGATGGAATCGTAGTAACAAGTAATGTCGATGAAGTTCTAAATGATTCAAATATTGATATTGTAGTAGAGGTCATGGGCGGAATTGAAGAAGCGAAACAACATATTATGAAGGCTTTGCAAAGTAAGAAACATGTCGTAACAGCAAATAAAGATTTAATGGCCGTATACGGTGCGGAGCTTTTGCAATTGGCAAATAAAAATGAATGTGATTTATGTTATGAAGCAAGTGTAGCGGGTGGGATTCCAATATTAAGAGGATTAACAGACGGGCTAGCGTCGGATCAAATTGAAAAAATAATGGGAATTGTAAATGGAACAACAAATTACATGTTAACAAAGATGAGTCAAAATGGATGGTCGTATGAAGAGGCTTTACAGGAGGCACAAAAATTAGGTTTCGCAGAATCCGATCCAACAGCGGATGTAGATGGGCTAGATGCTGCGAGAAAGGTAGCAATTCTTGCTAACTTAGGTTTTTCGATGAATGTTTCTTTAGATGATGTTCAAGTTAGAGGTATTCGAAAGGTTGAAAAAGAAGATTTAGAGATGGCCGAAAAATTAGGATTTACTATGAAATTAATTGGTAAAGCTGAAAAACAAGGATCATCCATTCACTTAAGTGTAGAACCGACTTTATTACCAAGTCATCATCCGCTATCGAATGTGAATAATGAATTCAATGCGGTGTATGTTCACGGTCAAGCAGTAGGAGAAGTGATGTTTTACGGACCTGGAGCTGGGAAGTTACCAACTGGTTCTGCTGTAGTAAGTGACATTATTTCAATCGTTAAAAATATGAATCGAGTTCCGAAAAATAAAAGTGTATTAAAAGAACCGGAGCCGTATGAATTACAAGGAGATGAAGAAGTAGTTTCGAAATACTTTTTGCGTATTTCATTACGAGATGAGCCTGGAATGTTACAAAAAATAACAGAATGTTTCGTTGATTATTCTGTGAGTTTAAAAGAGGTAATTCAATTACCTTTGAATCGTGAGCTTGCAGAAGTCGTTGTTGTGACGCATCGAACTTCAAAATATCAATTCGAACAAGTTTTAGGGGCGATAGAAGATGTCGCAAGTGAAATAAACAGTTACTACATTATTGAGGAGGAAAAACAATATGTATAAAGGACTATTAAAACAGTATGCTTCTTATTTACCAGTGAATGAAAACACACCTGATGTCAGCTTAATGGAAGGAAATACACCCCTTATTCCATTATTAAATATATCAAAACAATTAGGGATTCAGTTATACGGAAAGTATGAAGGAGCGAATCCAACAGGTTCTTTTAAAGATCGTGGTATGGTAATGGCCGTTGCAAAGGCGAAAGAAGAAGGGGCAGAGGCAATCATTTGTGCATCTACAGGTAATACATCGGCATCGGCTGCAGCTTATGCGGCACGCCTCGGGATGAAATGTATTATCGTAATACCAGAAGGGAAAATTGCGCATGGGAAATTAGCGCAAGCAGTTGCTTATGGAGCGGAGATTATTTCAATAGAAGGGAATTTTGATGATGCACTTAGAGCTGTAAGAAATATTGCTGCAGAAGAGCCGATAACATTAGTAAACTCAGTGAATCCTTATCGAATTGAAGGGCAAAAAACAGCGGCATTTGAAATTTGTGACCAGTTGCAAAACGCACCAGATGTTCTAGCTATCCCTGTTGGAAATGCTGGGAATATTACAGCATATTGGAAAGGGTTCTGTGAATACGAGAAAGAAAAAGGCTATAAGAAGCCAAGAATTCACGGTTTTGAAGCGGAAGGGGCAGCTGCAATTGTAAAAGGACATGTAATTGAAGAACCTGAAACAATTGCAACAGCAATACGCATTGGTAACCCAGCGAGTTGGTCATATGCAGTAGAGGCTGCTGAGCAGTCTCGAGGTGAGATAGATATGGTATCAGATGAGGAAATATTACATGCGTATAGATTGCTAGCAAAAACGGAAGGAGTTTTCGCTGAGCCAGGATCAAATGCTTCATTAGCTGGCGTAATGAAACATGTTCAATCTGGAAAAATCAAAAAGGGAGAAACAGTAGTTGCAGTATTAACTGGAAATGGTTTGAAAGATCCTGATATCGCAATTTCTTCTAATAAATTAGATATTGTAAGTGTTTCAAATGATATAGAACAAATTAAAGAACATATAAAAGGGGTGATTATGTCGTGATACCATTGAGAGTACGTGTGCCTGCTAGTACAGCGAATGTTGGACCTGGATTTGATTCTGTTGGAATAGCTTTGTCATTATATTTAGAAGTGAGTGTAAAGGGAGAAGCTGATAAGTGGCAAGTGATACATTCTTTTGACGATTCAATTCCAACAGACGATAAAAATTTAATTGTTAGCACGGCATGTAAAGTATGTCCTTCTTTATCACCCCATATAATAGAAGTTACTAGTAATATTCCGCTGACAAGAGGGCTAGGAAGTAGTGCATCAGCGATTGTAGCAGGAATAGAGCTTGCGAATCAACTTGGAAATTTACATTTAACAACTGATCAAAAGGTCCAAATTGCTACAAATTTTGAAGGACATCCAGATAATGTTGCTGCTTCTATTCTAGGTGGAACTGTAATCGGAGCACTGGATGGAAAGAATGTTTCGGTTGTAAGGATTGAAAGTAAGGAATTAGGCGTAATTTCTCTTATTCCGAATGAAGAGCTAAATACGGATGAAAGTCGATCTGTATTACCAGAGATGTTTCCGTTTCATGAAGCGGTTAAGGCTAGTGCGATAAGTAACGTATTAGTAGCTGCGTTATGTCAAAAGAAGTGGGAAGTTGTAGGTGAAATGATGGAAAGAGATCATTTCCACGAGCCATATCGTTTAGAACTTGTACCGTTATTACCATCAATTCGTAAATGTGCAAAAGAATTCGGAGCATATGGCACAGCGCTTAGTGGTGCGGGACCATCCATTTTTATTTTAACTCCGTATGAGAAGCGTCAAGAAATTGCTGACCAATTAGCAAGAGTATTTGCAGCTATGAAAGTATGTGAGCTTGAAATCGATCATAAAGGGATTACTGTAAATAAGGAAGAACATATTGGATTATAAAGAAAGCTAGCATCGCTAGCTTTCTTTAAGTTATGGGGAATTTATTTTAACTAGGATTTTTTGGGAGTAATAATATTTTAGAAAGAGAATATAAAATGAATATTAATTTTAGAGGTGATTATATGAGTTCAAAAGAGTCACCAGAAGAAAAAAGAGAGCGTATGAGACAAAGTGAATTGAAAAATAATCCTACCGGTTCTTTGAATGATGGACTCAACAGGGCGGAATCAGGTAGCCCTGTTGATATGACAGGTGGTATGAATTGGAAAGGTACAGGGATATTAATTTTAGTGCTAGTTTTAGGATATATTATATACAGTTACTTTTTCAGTTAAGGAAAGCTTGTTAAAATTTTGATTTGTTTGAACTCATAATTAGTAAAAGTGAACTTATTTTTACACTTTGAAGAGGGTCGTCCAAAAAAAATTGGACGGCCCTCTCTTATTATTTGTGTTCGATATAATTTCATGTACTGTTGCAAATTTACCCAATAAGAACATGACTCCATTTCAAAGTTCGGCTTTTGGGGCAGGCCCTATTATTTTTTGCCACATTCCTGTAACAAAGCTCCTGTATATTCAGTGGTGGAGGTGCAGAAGATGAAAAAAATGATAGCAATATGTCTTCTTACTACTATGTCATTTTCGACTTTAGTCGGGTGTGATGTAAAAGGTAATAATGCTTTACAAGAGTCTAAAATAAAGAAAGCGACGTATAAAGATTTTACTTACGATGTAAATCCAGAGACTTTCACGTTAACTGTAGAACATGATGGTGTAAAGGAACAGGCATCGCAACCGTTACCGAAAATGAAGGTGTCGAATTTAAAAAAAGACAAGGATCGCACATCGTGGGAATATCCAGATCAAAAAGTAAAAGTAAACTTAGAAAAGAAAAAAGAGTACTTAAATATTGAAGTGGAATCGACTGGTGCAGAAAGTTTTACATGGCCGAAAGTACAAGCTGAAAATTATATACTTCCGTTATGGGAAGGTAAGCAAATTCCAAGTAATGATGAGAATTGGAAGAAGTTTTTAAAGGATGATGCATATTCATTTGCTGAATCATTTTCTATGAAGTTTTTTGCATTAAATGGTTCTAAATATTCGATCGTATATATTGCGAATAATAT
>NZ_JBFPJI010000106.1:0-11075 GCF_040838205.1 Bacillus sp. S4 | reverse complement strand
CCTCTAAGCTATTAACTGGAACTGTTAATTCGCGTCCTGGATTTTTCACTTCATATATGCGGGCGGTTTCGTTGCTTTCGTCGACGTGTTGAATCGTAACAGGCATGCCTTGAAAATTGACATTAGCAAGTTCTGATGACACAGAAAGCTCTTTTGCGCGTTGTATATTCATTTATATTCCTCCCATCATTATTATCTTTGCTAAAAAAGAGGAATAATATACCATTTCGAGACATTCTTAAAGTTTTTGTATTATTTGTAATATTTCTTTAATAAATGAAGAGAAGGTGGAATCAGGATAGGACTGTATGATTTCATGTGCTTCTGTTATTTCCTCCAGAGCCCTTTTTTTATCGTTAAGTTTTACATAACAAAGGGCACGATATGCACCAGCTGTTGTAAGCCACGCTTGATCAAGTGGATGGTTCATATAATCCGGCATGATACCACGTTGCAATGTTTGTAAAGCCTCCTCATAACGTTTTAAGCCGTATAAAGCTTTTCCTTTTTCAAGATAATACAATCCATCGTCTTGAAAAATTGGTTCATCTTTAAGTTTTTCTCGAAATTGTTCTAGGTGTTCTAATGCAATTGTATACTCATTAGTAATTGTGTTGTAGTAGTAAGCTTTTAAAAGATCAATAATAGCAATGGATAAAGTATCTTCTGTAAAAATGGCGAATTGCTCCGATTTTTTTATGTAATATAAATATTTTTCTTTATCAGCTGTAATGACTTTTTGGTAAGATAAAATACGGTAAAATTCGTCTGTTTTATAATACACTTGATGTTTTTTTGAAAATGCGAGTGCTTCTAATATGTTTTTTTCACATGTTTCATAATCGCCACATGCTAGTAAAATGATGGCTTCATATAAACATAACTCGATATGTATAATGAGATCCATTTCTAAATGTTTCTCTTCGTAGTCATTTCGGATACTATCTATAAGTTGTAAACATTCAGCGTACTTTTTACGTGTGAATATCGTAAAGGATAATTTTAATTTTGTTTCCGTACTGTCGCGGTATAACGTATATTTTTCAAAAATAGAAGTAGCCTTTTCAACGTAATATTCAATGTTATAATCTTTCATAATTGCCGCAGCTGTTACAAATTGTTTATATAAACGAGCGGTATTTAAAGTAGAAGGTAGCTTTTTTTGAACGATAGGTAGTAAAGTCTCATATACTTCATCACATTTATTTGCCTTTATTAATGGCTCCATTTTTTGAATGAGTTCTACAATTTCTACATCATCTTCTTCTAGTAAAAAACTCGTTTCGCATCCAAGTTTTTTAGCGATGTATTGTAATGTTTTCATGGAAGGTGTAGCTTTTCCATTTTCAATTTGACTTAGCATACTTTTTGTCAGTTCTGAACCTGCTAGCTCAGTTTGAGTAAACTTTTTTTCTTTTCGTAACGTTTTAATTTTTTCGCCTAGAGTAGCCATCATATGCTCCTTTATAATTAAAAAGTTAAATACAATTAAACTTTTTTGTTGTAAAAATTGGAAAGTTGATTATATAATAAGTTTAACACAATTTAACTTTTAAGGGGAGAGTGTCATAATGGGGGATGTAAGTATAGGTCAAAATGATTCAAAAATGAAGATTGCAACGAGAAATATTATGCTAATGATGATTGGGAAAATGACATCTTTATTAGGTGCAGGTATTTATACGTTTGCAATGGGATTATACGTATTAAAGACAACGGGTTCAGGAATGGGATTTGCAACTACGCTAATTTGCGGATCAATACCAAGAATGATCTGTGGACCAATTGCAGGTGCTGTAGCTGACCGTGTGAACCGAAGATGGCTTGTCATTGGTACTGATTTATTAAGTAGCTTAACGATGCTTATTATGTTTATTCTGGCTACTATGTTTGGACCATCACTTCTGTTTATTTATGTTTCAGCAGCATTATTATCAATTTGTGCAAGTTTTTATTCTGTTGCAGTAACTTCGTCTATTCCTAATTTAGTAGATGAGGAGCGTATTCAAAAAGCGAGTGCTTTGAACCAGACGGCAGCATCTTTATCAAATATTTTAGCGCCAATTATTGGCGGAGTTGTATTTGGTTTCTTTTCGATTAAATCGTTTTTCCTGCTAAATAGCATTACATTCTTTTTAGCGGTTATTGTGCAATTATTTATCGTATTTGATTTATATAAAAAAGAAATGGCTGAAAGTAAAGAGCATTTTTTGACGAGTGTAAAGGAAGGTTTTTCATATGTAAAACGACAGCATGAAATATATGGTTTAATGAAAATTGCAGTAGGGGTAAACTTTTTTGCGAGTGCACTTTTCGTTTCACTTCCGTATATTATTGTTCAAAATTTGCATTTATCCTCGAAGCAACTCGGTGTTGTAGAGGGAATGTTAGCAGTCGGGATGCTAATTGGTGCAATTGTTTTATCAGTACGTAAAGAAGTGAATAACCCGTTTCGCTCTGTTTATATTGGGCTGTTTTTATTTGCGGGCTTGAGTTTATGTACAGTCTTTCCATTGTTAGTTACCATTCCGAAAGTAGTAAGTTTTATTTACTATATCGCTTTTATGATTTTAACTGGTATATCAATGATGGTTGTAAATATACCGATGCAAGTACATATGCAAAAGACGACAGATCCAAACTATTTAGGACGTGTATTCGGTTTACTTGAAACAATTTCTACCGCAATCGCACCGCTCGGTATGATTGTATATGGATTATTATTAGATATGTTGCCGACTAGCATTGTTATGATGACATTAGGCGGAGGGTTATTGTTAGTTGTATTAGTGGGAGTAAGAAAGCATGTGGCGAAAAAGCAAGTGGATGTGTCGGCCTGAAAAATAAGAAAGTAATAAAAAATTGACTGGAAACAATAAAAATGACCATATTAGTATTTTAGTTTTTGAAACTCTTTTTCATGTATGTTACAGTAAAGTGAGCAGGCAAAGAAAAGGAGAAAACATCATGAAAAAATTAAGTTTTGTAATGCTTTTTCTGTTAGTCGTAATGACTGGATGTAGTAATTACGACACGTATATTGAAACAGGTATGCAATCATTGAAAAATGAAAAATATAGTGATGCGATTATGTGGTTTGAAAAAGCGGAAAAAGAAAAATCAGGAAATGAAGCGAAGGCATATAAAGAAGTCGCTCAGTTACTAGATCACGGTGCGACAGCATTAAAAGACGGTAAGTATTTAGAAACGAAAGATATTGCAAATGAAGTATTACAAAAGAAAAAAGATGATGCACTTGAAAAAGCTGTAACATCAAATGCAGAGAATATGCTTCAAAAAGCAAAAGACGTTGAAGAGAAAGTAAATGAAAGAGTAGCGAAAAGAAAAAAAGTAAATGAAGAAGGAATCGATAAACTAATTAAAGCTGTCGATAGTATAGATGAAGTAAAAGAAAAAGAGAAAAAAGTGTCAGAAGCATTAGATAAGGCCGAAGAGGCGCAAGCAAAAATTGAGGCTAAGAAAAATAAATAGAGTTATAGTTTAAAAGGCTGTCGTGTATAACGACAGCCTTTTAATTTTTTGCTGTAAAAGAAGTAATGCTATGTAGTAAAAAAGAGATGATTTTAGAATTCCACCTGTCCTCATGATGAATGGTATAAATATTACGCTGAAATTCAAATCCAGGGATTGGTATATAGCATAGCTCATTTCGTTGTACTTCTTGTTCAATAGCAAGTTTAGAAATAAAGGCAACCCCATTACCATATTTTAAAATTTGTTTCATCGTTTCTAATGAATCTAGTTCAATTTCAGATTGGAATGTAATGTTATGTGCTAACGTCCATTGTGTAAGTAAATCCCTCGTTGTAGACGGGTTTCGATGCAATAATATACGTTCTTTTTCGATATCTTGTAAGGATACACTTTCTTTTTTTGAAAAATGATGTTCTTTGGAAAAAGCAAGAACAAGTGTATCAGGTATTATTTTTGTTTGTTTTAAAAGTGGTTCATCAAACGGCGCCGCAGAAATTACCCCGAGATCAATTTCATGATTTTGTAGCATCGTTCGAATTTCAGGCGCAGTTTTTACCAGGAGTGTTATTTTTATATTAGGAAATTTGCATTGAAATTGATGAACAACTTCTGGTAAAAGATAAGTCGCTGGTACATAACTAGCACCAATTGTTATAGCACCTTTATTAAAATCTTTAAACTCCTGTGTGACCCGCCTAGCTTCTTTCATAAGTGCATCTATTTTACAAGCATAATGATGCAACGCCTCACCAGCCTCTGTTAAGAAATACCTTCCAGAACGTAATTCGAATAAAGACACACCGAGTTCCTCTTCTAAGCTTTTTATATGAAATGTAATAGTAGGTTGTTTAACGCCAAGTTTTTCTGCAACAATCGTAAGCTTTTTGTATTTCTTAATAAGCACTACAATTTCTAATTTTAAGAGATTCATTATGAGTTAACCGCCTTTTTTATTTTAACTATAGAAAAAATCTATAGAAATAAATAGTTTATTAGAAGTTTTTTAATTTAATCTTTACAGTACATTAACATTCAGTATAAATCTTCCATATAGAATGAAAGCAGGTTAAGAATGTGGGGAGAGAGGTGAAACGATGGATATTAAAATTCATGGATTAGAAAAGACATTTGGAGAAATACAGGCGTTAAAACCGTTACAAATTGTAATGAAAAAAGGAGAGTTTACCACACTTTTAGGACCTTCGGGATGCGGGAAAACGACTTTGCTTAGAATGATTGCAGGACTTGAAGAACCGGATAAAGGAGAAATATATTTTGGAGATAAGTGTATGTATTCGTCTACAAAAAAGGTAAAAACATCTCCTCATGAACGGAATATCGGTATGGTATTTCAAGATTTTGCTTTATGGCCGCATATGACTGTTTTTGAAAATGTTGCATTTGGTTTAAGGGCTACAAAGCAAACGAATCATTTACGCGAAAAGGTAGAAGATGCGATAAAGAGAGTTCGCCTGCAAGGTATGGAGAAAAGATATCCACACGAACTTTCTGGCGGACAGCAGCAACGTGTCGCATTTGCTAGAGCAATCGTAACAAAGCCTCATTTTATTTTATTTGATGAACCGTTAAGTGCACTCGATGCAATTTTACGAGAAGAAATGCGCTTAGAGCTTATGGATATCGTTCATTCCATTGGTTTAACGGCATTGTATGTAACACACGATCAAACAGAAGCTATGTCAATGTCAGACCAAATTATTGTAATGAAACAAGGGGAGGTATTACAAAAAGGAACACCAGAAAATATTTATGTGAAACCGTCTCATGAATTTGTTGCGAAGTTTGTTGGTAAGGCAAATTGGCTTGTAGAGAATAAACAAATGATTCGTCCAGAGCACGTGAGCTGGACAAAAAATGAAGTGTGCGATACGTATACAGGTGAAATTCAGTACGTTACATATGTAGGAGAACGTTATGAAGTGAAAGTAAACATGGGGACACTCGGTGTATGGACAGCTTATCACAATAGTAAGCTAAGCATCGGTAAACCGGTATCGTTATATGTACCCAAAAAATGTATTCATCATATAGGGGGAGAATCGTATGAAGAAATTCAGTTCGCTTAAGTCTTTATTTGTATGTACTTTACTATTTTCTGCAGTAGTAACAGGTTGTAGCTCAAAGACAGGCAGTGCAGATGCAAAAAATAAAAACGCTAATGAAAAGAAAATTGTTGTATATAGTGCAGGACCAAAAGGATTAGCAGAAAAAATTCAAAAGGACTTTGAAAAGAAAACCGGTATAAAAGTGGAAATGTTTCAAGGAACAACAGGTAAGATTTTAGCGAGAATGGAAGCTGAAAAGAAAAATCCAGTCGTTGACGTTGTCGTACTCGCTTCATTACCAGCGATGGAAGGATTAAAGAACGATGGTAAAACATTAGCTTATAAAGAAGCAAAACAAGCTGATAAGCTTCGTTCTGAATGGTCGGATGATAAAGGACATTATTTTGGATATAGCGCTTCAGCATTAGGAATTGTGTACAACACAAAAAATGTGAAGACAGCACCTGAAGATTGGAGCGATATAACAAAAGGAGAATGGAAAGGGAAAGTGAACCTTCCAGATCCAGCACTTTCAGGGTCAGCTTTAGACTTTGTAACAGGATACGTGAAAAAGAATGGACAAGATGGATGGAATTTATTTGAACAGCTTAAGAAAAATGAAGTTACAGTAGCGGGAGCAAACCAAGAAGCTTTAGATCCAGTAGTAACAGGTGCGAAAGATATGGTACTTGCAGGCGTTGATTATATGACGTACAGTGCAAAAGCAAAGGGCGAGCCGGTTGATATTGTATATCCAAAAAGCGGAACGGTTATTAGTCCGCGTGCAGCAGGTATTATGAAGGATAGTAAAAATGTAGAAGGTGCAAAACAGTTTATTGATTATTTATTATCAGATGATGTGCAAAAACAAGTTTCTAAAGCGTACTTATTGCCAGGTAGAAAAGATATAAAAGCTGAAAATAGACCGAATGTAGAAGAGATTCCGGTACTAAACGTTGATTGGAAAACAGTTGGGAAAGAACAGGATGAAATAGCAAAACAATTTAAGAAAGTATTTCAATAAGATGGTGATTACATGGTAAATCGATTCGTATCAGTAAGACAAATTGGAATGACAGTAGCATTGTTACTTGTGGTGATGTTAATCGTCATTCCGCTTTTTCTCATTTTATTTTCTAGTGTATATGAAAATAGCAATTGGAATTTTTTAAAGCCTTTTGAAGTCATGAAGAGTGGTGGATTAGCTGGGATTTTTCTGAATTCGATGCTTCTAGGTGTACTCGTTGTAATAGGAGCTACAATATTTGCATTTCCACTGGCGTTCATTATGAGCAAAACAGATGTAGGAAAGTATAGTAAGTTAGATATTATTTTTATGATCCCATTTATGACCCCGCCGTATATCGGATCAATGGGATGGATTTTGTTCATGCAACCTAACGGTTATTTCGAACAATTTTTTCCGACTTTAAAGCCGATTTCATCATCATTTTTTAGTTTAGGCGGTATGGTTTTAATTATGAGTCTGCATTTATTCCCATTCCTTTACTTCATGTTGAAAAACACGTTACTTCAAATTGGGAGTAGTAAAGAAGAAGCTGCAGCAGTTCATGGTGGAAGCTTTTTCTATCGTTTAAGAAAAATAATATTGCCGTTATTGTTATCAAGTTATGTAATGGGTGCTTTACTCATTTTTGTAAAGACGATTGCCGAATTTGGAACACCGGCTACATTCGGACGTAGAATAGGATTTCATGTGTTAACATCAGAGATTCATAAATTTATCTCAAGTTGGCCGATTGATTTTAGTAGTGCCACAGCATTATCTTCTTTATTACTTAGTGCGTGTATGCTCATTTGGTATATGCAAAATGTATTGAACCGAAAGTACTCATATGCAATGGTTAGTGGAAAAGGTGTGAAATCTAAAAGGTATACTTTATCTATATTTACACGTTTTATAGCATGGGTTTATGTAATTGGTTTACTAATAGTAGCAATTGGTATCCCATACTTTTCTATACTCATAGCTTCTTTATCTAAGTTAAGAGGCGGGGGCTTACATTTTAATAACTTTACAACAAGCCATTATGAAGCATTATTTACAATTGGTTCTCCGGGATTAGAAGCTTTATGGAACAGTTTTCTTTTTTCACTCGTAACGGCGATTGTTGCTGTAATTATTGGAGTCTTTTTGGCACTTATGATTCGAAAGGGGAAAAAGTCCTCTGAAAAATGGCTTGATATGTGCGGTATGTTACCGAATATGGTACCAGGAATAGTGATGGTTGTAGGGCTTATTTTATTTTGGAATTCACCATATATGCCTATATCAATTTACAATACGCCTGTCATGGTTATCGTAACGTATGTTGTTCTTTTTTTACCTTATACGGTGCAGTATGTAAAAGCATCGCTCGGACAAATTGATGATTCTCTTGTACAGGCAGGGAGTATTTTTTCTGGAAATTATATTTATATTTTTAGAAAAATAATATTGCCTCTTATTATCCCAGGCATTCTGGCTGGATGGGCGATGACATTTACAATTTCGATAAGAGAGTTAGTAGCATCGCTTCTTGTACTACCCCCATCAGTAGAAACGTCAGCAACGTTTATTTTTGCTCAATTTGAACAAGGGGAAGTATCTATAGGAATGGCGATGGCCGTTGTTTCTGTTGGGCTTACAACAATGTGCTTATTACTTCTGCAACATATGGAGCAAAAACGAAAAGGGGTAGCATGATGAGGATGGAAGTATGGGGAGGAGCGGGAGAATACGGTCGTTCCTGCTATTTTGTAAAAAATAAAGAGATGAAAATAGTATTTGATTGTGGTATTAATCGATCCTATGAGGAGAGTTATCCAAAAATAGAAAGAGAAATAGTTACATTTTTGGATGCGGTATTTTTATCACATATTCATGAAGATCATACGATGGGATTACCTTTATTGACGAAGTATGGATATAAGAAAAAAATTTGGACGACTCGTTATACGAAGGAGCAACTGCCAGCTTATTTTGAAAAATGGAGAAACTACAATCTTTCAAAAGGGTGGGATTTACCTTATAACGACCAAAATATTAAAGATTTAAATTATGTATGTATTGATGAGATTAGTAATCCAAATGAATGGATACAGATTACACCAACGTTGCGGTTTCAATGGGGGTATAGTGGGCATGTATTAGGAGCTGTTTGGTTTTTAGTGGATATGTGTAATACATACGTATTTTATTCTGGTGATTATTCAGCAGAATCTAATATACTACGAGCTAATTTACCTGAAAATTTGCGAAGCGATATAAAAATTGCAATTGTAGATGCCGCTTACCACACTGATGATGTTTCGCAAAATGAAAGATTAGACGATCTATGTACAGAAATTGAACGAGTTATGCAAAATAAAGGAATAGCATTACTACCGCTGCCGCAACTTGGTAGGGCGCAAGATATAGTATTGTATTTATATGAACGATATAAAGAATTTCCGCTTATAGTAGATAAAGAAATTTTGGTTGGTTTTGAAGAGATGTTCATATATAAAGATTGGATAAAAAATAATGAAGAACTTCAGTGGATTATGGAGAGTTTGAAAAGAAACATAATAGTTATGGATAATGACATTAGTATGCAAAATAGTTACGGAATAGTTGTAATGAGTGATGCGAATATGCAAACGAAACGAGCGCAGTTATATTATGAACAACTTCGGCATGAAGAACGAAATTCCATTATCTTTACTGGACATATTGCTAAAGGGAGTTTTGCAGAAAAAGTTATGAAAGAGCATGTAAGGAATACATGTAGGGTGAATCGAGTTCCGTATAAAGTTCATCAAAGTATAAGTGATGTTAAGGAAATGTTAAATACATTATTACCAGAACATACGGTGTTAGTGCACGCTCTTAAAGAGGATACGGATCGATTACAACAAAAGCTAAGTACAGCAGGATATGAAAATGTATATTCACTTGCAATGGAACGTATAGAAGTAATTTAAAATGTAAAGGGGATAGGTATATGAAAAAAGTATTTGTATTCGTAAGCATTTTCTTTTGTTGTTTCCTTTATAACGTTAAGGAAGGGTTTGCTGCTAGTCCAATGAAACCTAGTTTTGAAGTGAAGTTATTATTAAAGCCAGAACAAGTATTAGGTTATAACAAAGAGATGAAGCAAGAGGTACTAGAACATTTCCAGGCTGGTACAAATTATGAAAGAATACAAGTGCAATTTCTAGATACGGTGAATAAAAGTTTAAGTAACGAAGGTTGGTTTGCGAGAATTCGAAAGAAAGAATTTAGTAAAGATTTTGAGCTAACATATAAAAAAAGATATCCTATTCAAAATGGTGTAATTCAAGATGCACTAGAAGTAGCTAAAAAAGATGGATTTGATAGTAAAACTGATAGTTATGAGGCGGAAATAGATTGGGGATTTGGGAAGAAAACGTTAAGTATTTCAGATAAGAAAAGTTACAGTGCTAAAGGATATGGGGTACTTGATTTACCAAATGAACAAGCTGCTCAAAATATGTTAATAGAAAAGTTACCAGGGAAAATGAACAAATGGTTGTATACGAATTGGGGAGAAGAGATGCTCAAGGATTCTCACATTTACGGTCCTGTATTAATGAAACGGTATACAGGTGAATTTGAAAATATAAAAACGAATATTGAAATTTGGCCATTAAGTAATACCGGGAAGATAGAAGATGACTTCGTAATAGAAGTGTCGTTTAAAACAAATGAGGAAAGTATCGCGACAAAACAAAGAGAATTATTAATGGCAAGTATAGAGAAAAAAGGATGGTTGTTACCGAAAGATAGTTTGAAGACAGAGCTTATTTTTCAGTAAATAGGAAAGAAGGAATCCATATGCCATGGATTCCTTCTTCTCATATATGAGCATTAAGCTAAATCAGCTGACACGAACATATCACTATTTTGAAGGTTTTTAGAGCGCAAACTATAAGCGATCACTTTCTTTTTATGTTGTTTTACAACATCAACATGCTCTTCATGACTATAAATATAAAATGTAAAATCTTTTTTGCCACGTTTTGCATTTATAATTAAAGGAGTACCTTCATTTTGTGGTGGTGCATAATAACGATCTAAAAATAAACCTTCATTAAAATCATTAATAATTTGAGATTTCTTATCGCCTTCTAAGCTATTTCCATTGATCGTTACAGTAACATTCTCTTCATCAAGTTGCGGATGTGTTTCATATCGGCTAATAATTGATTCAATAACGGAGTTTGGAAGACTAGAAACGATAATTTTAAATGCCCCAAATACAACTAACAGTACAATAAACCAAGTCGTCATATTGTATCATCCCCTTTACACTATTAAATAATATAACCCATATGGTAATAGTACATATGGTGAAGTTTTGTATATTTTGTGAAAAATTTTCCTTTTTCGAACGTTTTTTAACAAATGGAGATGTTTAAAGAATATAAGGTGATATTTGGTAGGATAAAAATATAAAGTTTTTTTATTTATTTGTTAGAAAAATCAATTTTGTTACAAAAAGTTGAAAT
>NZ_JBFPJI010000007.1:0-50926 GCF_040838205.1 Bacillus sp. S4 | reverse complement strand
ATATTATATAGAAGCATGTAAGCTGTGGATCTTTTTCTTTTGAAAAAAAACGAATGGCCATTCATTTTACCTCTATCGCATTTGAAAACGTTAAAATTGATAGTGGAGGGATACTATGTCAGCATTTTTAGGAGAGTTAATAGGGACTGCGTTGTTAATCTTACTTGGTGGCGGTGTTTGCGCTGGTGTAAGTTTAAAGAAATCGTTTGCGAAAGATTCTGGTTGGATTGTAATTACAATGGGCTGGGGCTTAGCGGTAGCGATGGCAGCGTATGCAGTTGGATCAATTAGTGGGGCACATTTGAATCCGGCTTTAACGATAGGACTTGCTTTTAAGGGAGCGTTCCCATGGAGTGACGTACCTATGTATATCGCAGCACAAATGATTGGGGCAATTATCGGGGCAGTTCTCGTATATTTACATTACTTACCACACTGGAAAGAAACAGAAGATCCAGGAACAAAGTTAGGCGTATTTGCAACAGGTCCAGCAATTCCGAACACATTTACAAACCTTTTAAGTGAAATGATTGGAACATTCGTTTTAGTATTTGGTATATTAGCAATTGGAGCAAATAAATTTGCAGATGGTTTAAATCCATTTATCGTAGGTTTCTTAATTGTAAGTATTGGTTTATCATTAGGTGGAACAACAGGATACGCAATCAACCCGGCTCGTGATTTAGGCCCGCGTATTGCACACTTCTTCCTTCCGATTGCAGGAAAGGGCGGTTCAAACTGGAAGTATGCATGGATTCCAGTAGTTGGTCCGATTCTAGGTGGATCACTTGCAGGATTATTCCATCAAGTTGTATTTGAAGGAAAACAAAATTCAGCACTTATTTATGTGATTATTGCAACTGTGATTGTACTAGCAATCTCTTATATGACAAGTAAAAAAAGTGAAACTACTACAAATAGTAGAAAAGTAGCATAGGGGGAAACTGATATGAAAAAATATATTCTTTCATTAGACCAAGGAACAACAAGCTCACGCGCAATTCTTTTCAATAAAGAAGGAAAAATCGTTCATTCAGCTCAAAAAGAGTTTACGCAACATTTTCCAAAGCCAGGCTGGGTTGAGCATAATGCACAAGAAATTTGGGGATCTATTTTAGCAGTTATCGCAACTTGCTTAAGCGAAGCAGATGTGAAGCCAGAACAAATCGCTGGTATCGGTATTACGAACCAACGTGAAACAGCGGTTGTATGGGATAAAACGACTGGAAAACCAATTTATAACGCAATCGTATGGCAATCTCGTCAAACAGTTGAAATTTGTGATGAGTTAAAAGAAAAAGGTTATAGCGAGATGGTTCGCGAAAAAACAGGTCTTTTAATTGACGCATACTTCTCTGGTACGAAAGTAAAATGGATTTTAGACAACGTTGAAGGTGCAAGAGAAAAAGCGGAAAACGGCGAGTTATTATTCGGAACAATTGATACATGGCTTGTATGGAAATTGTCTGGCGGGAAAGCGCACGTAACAGATTACTCAAATGCATCACGTACATTAATGTTTAACATTCACGACTTACAGTGGGATGATAAACTTCTAGACATGTTAACAGTACCAAAGAGCATGCTTCCAGAAGTACGTCAATCATCTGAAATATATGGAGAAACAATTGATTACCACTTCTTCGGTCAAAATGTACCGATTGCAGGTGTAGCTGGTGACCAGCAAGCAGCATTATTTGGACAAGCTTGTTTCGGTGAAGGTATGGCGAAGAATACTTATGGGACTGGTTGCTTCATGTTAATGAACACAGGCGAAAAAGCAGTAGCTTCTGAGCATGGCCTATTAACAACAATTGCATGGGGTTTAGATGGTAAAGTGAATTACGCATTAGAAGGAAGTATTTTCGTAGCAGGTTCTGCAATTCAGTGGTTACGTGACGGAATGCGCATGTTTAAAGATGCGAGTGAGAGTGAAGTGTATGCTAGCCGTGTTGAATCAACTGAAGGTGTATACATAGTACCAGCATTCGTAGGATTAGGTACACCGTACTGGGATAGTGAAGTACGCGGCGCTATGTTTGGTGTAACGCGCGGTACGACGAAGGAGCATTTCATTCGTGCAACGCTAGAATCTTTAGCATACCAAACGAAAGATGTACTATGCGCGATGGAAGCAGATTCAGGTATTGAACTGAATACATTACGCGTTGATGGCGGGGCAGTTAAGAATAACTTCTTAATGCAGTTCCAAAGCGATATGTTAGACGTTCCTGTAGAGCGTCCAGTGATCAGTGAAACGACAGCTTTAGGTGCAGCATACTTAGCTGGTCTTGCGGTTGGGTATTGGAAAAACCAAGATGAAATTAAAGCGCAGTGGAATATGGATAAACGCTTTACACCGGCAATGGAAGCGGAAACAAGCGAAGAGCTATATGCTGGATGGAAAAAGGCAATTGAAGCAACTAAAGCTTTCAAATAATCATAAACAGTGTTATAATGATGACAAGTTAATAATTCGGTAGGAGATTTGGAGAGACCACAACACGCTATAGAGGCGAAATCTATAGCGGAGTTCGTGGTCTCTTTTTTCGTTATCAAAGGGAGGAATTACCATGAAATTTTCAAGTAAACAACGTAAAGACGTATTAAACGGAGTAAATAAACAAGAGTTAGATGTGATCGTAATTGGTGGAGGTATTACTGGTTCTGGTATTGCATTAGATGGGGCAACACGCGGTTTATCAACAATTGTGTTTGAAATGCAGGACTTTGCAGCAGGTACATCAAGTCGTTCAACGAAACTTGTACACGGCGGTTTACGTTATTTAAAACAACTTGAAGTGAAAATGGTAGCAGAGGTGGGGAAAGAGCGTGCGATCGTATATGAGAACGGTCCCCATGTAACAACACCGGAGTGGATGTTACTTCCGTTCCATACAGGCGGCACGTTCGGGTCATTTAGTACATCAATTGGTCTTCGTGTATACGACTTCTTAGCAGGTGTAAAACGAAGCGAGCGCAGAAAGATGTTTAACCGTGAAGAAACGCTAAATAAAGAGCCTCTTGTAAAACAAGAAGGATTAAAAGGCGGCGGTTACTACGTAGAATATCGTACAGACGATGCGCGTCTTACAATTGAAGTAATGAAAGAAGCGATTGAACACGGTGCGAAAGCTGTTAACTACGCAAAAGTAGACAGTTTCTTATATAAAGATGGAAAAGTATGCGGTGTACGTGTAATCGATTTACTAGACGGAGAAGTGTACGAAGTTTACGGTAAGAAAATTGTAAACGCAGCTGGTCCTTGGGTAGATACACTTCGTGAAAAAGATAACTCTAAAAAAGGGAAAGTACTTCAATTATCAAAAGGTGTGCATTTAGTAATTGACCAAAAACGTTTCCCATTAGGGCAAGCGATTTACTTTGATACACCAGATAAACGTATGGTGTTCGCGATTCCTCGCGAAGGAAAAACGTACGTAGGTACAACAGATACGTTCTATGATAAAGACGCAGCTGTACCGCACATGACAACAGAAGATCGCACATACATCATTAATGCGATTAACTACATGTTCCCAAGCGTGAAAATTACGGAAAAAGATGTGGAATCAAGCTGGGCTGGTGTACGTCCGTTAATTTACGAAGAAGGTAAAAACGCATCTGAAATTTCTCGTAAAGATGAAATTTGGACTTCTGAATCTGGTTTAATTACAATCGCAGGTGGTAAATTAACAGGATACCGCAAAATGGCTGAAATGGTAGTAGACTACGTAACGAATCTATTACAAAAAGAAGGACATAGCGCATATCCGAAGAGCGATACGAAACATATGCCAATCTCTGGTGGTCATGTAAGTGGTTCACACGGATTCTCAGCATTTATCGCGAAAAAAGCAGGAGAAGGTACGAAATATGGTTTAACGACAGCTCAAGCTGAAGAATTTGCGAAATTCTACGGCTCTAACGTTGACGTACTGTTCGACTTAGCGAAAAAACATAAAGACGAAGCGAAAGAATACAACATGCCGTTAGATGTTCTTATCCCGCTTGTATACGCAATGGATTACGAAATGACAGCAAAACCAGTTGACTTCTTCGTACGCCGCAGAGGCGCTGTATTCTTCAACATCCACTGGGTATACGAGTGGAAAGAAGCAGTAATCAACTACATGGCTGCAAAACTAGGCTGGAGCAAAGAAGAGCAAATGAAATACACAGCTGAACTAGAAAAAGCATTAACAGACGCTGTAATTCCTGTAGATCAACAAGAACAAGCAGCTGCGTTAGCATAAAATAGAAAACCACCTGAAGGGGAGCCTTTAGGTGGTTTTTTTATGGGTTATTTTTCTAACTATGTTGCATAACGACATATGTTGTTATACGATGTATATAAGGGGGTGGTATTGTTGGACAAAGAAATCTTGAAGGGAAGTATAGATATTTTATTACTTTCTATCATTGCAAAACGTGATACATATGGATATGAAATAGCTCAAAGTTTAAAGGATGCAAGTGAAGATTTGTATAGTATGGGGCAGGGAACTTTGTATCCAGCTTTAAAGCGATTAGAAAAAAAGGAATTTCTTGAATCTTATTGGAATCAATCTGAGAATGGGATGAAAAGGAAATTTTATACTATTACAAGTAAAGGGAAAAAAGAATTGCAGAAGAAAGTGAACTCTTGGGAGCGTGTAACATCATTAATTCAAGCTTGTCAGAAAGGAGTTATTTATGAGTGAATTTGATGAGTATATTAAGTCCATTTTAGCTTATTCAGAACTTAGTAATATTGAGCAGGATGAGCTATTTCTAGAAATGTATGATCACTTGAACAGCTTGAAAGAAGAATATATGGAACAAGGTATGAACGAAAAAGAAGCGGTGTATAAAGCGATTCAAAGTTTTGGTGAATCAAAAGTTATTGGTTTAGGGATTAATCAATCGGTATACGAAGTTCCTAGGCCATTAAAGGTAGTATCAAAAATTTTATGTATTCCTTATATAATGATTTGTTTTATTGTCTTTTTAGGAGCGTTTATTTCAACTTCTACATTTGACTCTATTCGTAGTTTGACAGGTGGAACTGTCTATCGTCCTATTGAATTTTGGCAGCAATTTTTACATATATCTGATTTAGAAACGCTGTTACAACTTTTTGGAATAACACTTTGGCAAATTAAAGATTTTATTGCGCATCCGGGTCTATGGGGAAACTCAACTTATTGGTTAATCGTTTTACAACATATAATATTGTTAGTTCCATTTGGATTTTTCGTTCCAGTGTTGATTAATAAAGTGACTAACTATAAGAAAGCTTGTAAGTGGTATGTTATGGCCTTTCTTGCTTGGGAGTTATTACATTTACTAACTTTATCTGATGTTTTTGATGTGTGGCGGATTGCTATAAATATGATCGGTGCATCGATAGGATATCTTTTATTTATAAGCATGATACAAATGGATAATAAATTTAGGGTTATGCGCAAGAAGATATTTGAAAATTAACTTGCTATCATGTAGTTAAAATTATATAAATTTAGTTCGGTGGTAATAGAGTATCATTGAAAACATAGGTATTATGTAGTGAGCCGATTTTTTATACTCGTAATAGGTGTTGGTAGTTGTTTATTCATACTGTTATGAAATTGTTGTATAATCTGTCTTTATTGGCGCCATAAATGATGATAGCGTCGAAATGAAATACACAGCTGAACTAGAAAAAGCATTAACAGACGCTGTAATTCCTGTAGATCAACAAGAACAAGCAGCTGCGTTAGCGTAAAATAGAGAACCACCTGAAGGAGGAGCCTTTAGGTGGTTTTTTTATGGGCTATTCAGATGTTTGTGGATTCATTATATGACGTTTCTAGGGTGGGGCGTTTGAATCATAGCCATCTTTATAAGGGTGAAATTATTAAGAACGTAGAGATTGAATTGGATGATTATATGTGGGAATGTATCAATCCTAATATGGGCGGATGAAAATCAAACAAAAGTGTTAGTTAAATTAAAAAAGCAGTTAGCTTTTGCTAGCTGCTTCACTCCCTAGAGAGTGTCCGTTATATAATTTAGATAAAGATACTAGCTATTAAAAATATAGCTCCTATCAAAATTAGAGAATCAAATAAAATCAGGAACTGGCTTCTCTGTGGCTTTCGAAATTCCTTTATTAAGCTAAAAACTGCACTCATTCCGAAACAGATGTATAACAAAATCATTATTGTTTCTGACACACTTAACACTCCTAATATATTGATAATTTAATTATACAACGAAAAACAGATGCATGTAAGTTTTTGACAAAATTCTTATTTGGAGTGATTTTATAAATAGAATTTAATAAAAAAACCCCTATCCTTAATAAGGATAGGGAAATGGTATAACAGCTTTTAGGAAGCTTATATTTAATATACTAAAAGAGTAAAAAAATGTATTTATGTAAAATTTGGTAATTATTGTTGGTGAAATGAAAACAAAATTGTTGTTTGAGAGGAAGGTAGAATAATGGGATATTCCACGAGGCAAATTCGATGTAATTGCGGAAGCGATGGCAAATGACCTGCAATTTATAGATAATCTACTTAATTTTACGGATGATCACTTTGAAACATTTGCAGACAACTACTGGGACGGATTTTAAAACAAAAATGCTATTTTAGTAGGAAGAGGAGAATATGAAGCCGAGAGTTAGACTATAATGGCGTGTATAAAACTTGAAATAAAGGTTTAACAAAACGGTATGAACATTACTATCCGTATTTTTTTATGTATTTATAAAACTTTTCCATACAGTGCGTCGTCTAATATATGGGAAGGAGGAAATGATGTGGATGAATTAACGGTAGAAGCGTTTGAAATAGAAGATAAGGAGGACCTTATCGACGAAATAATGAACAAGTATGGACAAGAAGTCTTACAGCTTGTGTACTCATATGTGAATAATAAAGAAGTTGCGGAGGATTTAACGCAAGATATATTTGTGAAATGCTATAAATCTCTGCATACATATAAAGGAAAATCGAATGTGAAAACGTGGTTGTGGAGAATCGCGATTAATCATTGTAAAGACTACATAAAAAGTTGGTATAACAAAAAGGTAATCGTGACAGAGGATGAGTCTACGTATATTGGGAGTCAAAAAGAAAGTGTTGAACAAACTGTTATTCAAAATGCAGAGGACCGTAGGCTGGCTTCTGCAGTAATGAATTTACCGATAAAATATCGAGAAGTCATTTATCTATTTTATTATGAAGAATTATCAATTAAAGAGATTGCGATTGTAATAGAAGTGAAGGAAAATACGATAAAAACTAGACTGAAAAAAGCGAAGGAGCTTTTGAAGAAAGGATTGGAGGAATAATCAAATGGAAGATCGATTAAAAGGCTTGCGAAAATCAATGGAGAACACAACTTTTAAACATTTGAGTTTTTCTGATCAGCATCGAAAGCGGGTACGTGAAAAAATCAATCAATCGTCCGAAAAGGAAGAAGATATCCTTTTAGCAGTGTTGCAACTTCTTATGAATGAAAAAACGGGTTATGAATTGATGCAGTTACTGAGGGGGAGAGGGATTCAAAAATTCGAAGGCGATGAAGGGTCTCTATACACTTTATTACATCGTCTAGAACAGAATCGCTTTATCCAATCTAGCTGGGATCACGCGGGAGCTAAATATTATCAATTAAATGATAAAGGAAACAAGATGCTGCGAAAGGCAGAGAAGAATGCTACGAAGGCACGATTTATATTAAAAGGCTTAGTACAGGAGTGAGGCGGAATTGAATAAAAAAGGGGAGCGTTTTTTAACGGAAGTTACCAATCATATTAAATCAAAAGAAGCAAAGAGCTTTGTGGCAACTGAACTAGATTTTCACATGAAACAGGCGAAGAATATGTGGATTGAAAAAGGGTTAAGTGAGGAAGTCGCTGAAAATAAAGCTGTGGAACAAATGGGAAGTCCGATTAAACTTGGCCGGGAACTTAACAAACTGCATAAGCCAAAGGTTGATTGGTTCCTTATTATTTTATTAGTAGCTGCTATGGGGCTAGGATTTTTGCCGGTTATAGCTTTTGGATATATGAATGATCTACTAATGAATAAGGTGATATCTGTTATTCTCGGTATTGCAACAGCTGTAGGGATGATGCTGATCGATTATCGGAAGTTAGAGAGATTTGGATGGTTGTTTTATACAATTGGGGTACTGATCTTGTTAATGCTATATTGTTTTCCGAACGCTTGGATAACTGGGGAACCAATAATAAAAATTGGTCCTATTGCAATTGATCGTTTAATGGCAGTACCGTTCTTTTTTCTAGCTTGGGCTTCTTTTTTCAATAACAATAGATTGAAAGTTAGGTATCTTGTAGTGCTGTATTTATTTTCTTTGTATTTATTCTTAATTGGCGCAGCTTTTTCAGTGATTTTTATTTATATCACGATGTTATTCGTTATGCTTTGGTGGAGTAAGTTAGGAAAGAAAACGGCATTAATTATTACAATTGTACCAATTTGTTTATTGATTATAAGGGCGTCTTTTTCCTGGCCCTCAGTAAAAGGATATCATTTGGATAGATTTTTAGGGTATTTGAATCCAGAGCGTGATGCACATGGCGCAGGATTTATGTATATACGTTTAAAAGAGGTAATGTCGTCAGCAGGTTGGTTTGGTACATATGGAGATGTAAAGCTCATCCCTAATCCAGATACTGATTTTGTATTTGCAAGTTTGACTTATTATTATGGATATGTGCTTGCACTGGTCCTTGTCTTAATTCTTTCTCTTTTTGTAGCAAGATTAATGGTCATATCTTATAAAATAAATGATCGATATGGTAAATTGCTTCTCGTGGGAGGAATGACTCTTTTTGTAGTTCAGTTCATTTATAACGTGGGCATGATTCTAGGCCTATTACCGATTGCTGCTATATCCTTACCTTTTATTAGTTATGGATTAACACCAACTGTATTTCATGCACTATTAATAGGAGTCGTGTTAAGTGTTTATCGACGTAAAGATCTTTCATTTAGAAGAAAAGAAACACCTTGATGATTATATAAGTTGTTTGTAAAAGAATTCAGTAGTATGTAGAGGGTTATGAAAAATAACCCTCTTTTTATGTTGAAATAAGTGAACTCGCTTCAATAGAGGTACATAATTCAGAACGAGAAAGTGTTTCGGCTAATTGTTGTAAATATAAGTGCTCTTCCGCGTCTTTTTCGGAAGTGTTAGGATCTAATAAAGGTGAAGATAGAAGTACATCAAGCGTAAGTATGTCTGCATCATGAGAAGTGATGTTATAACCCGCAAAAACAGGTCGTTTTAAGTCTTTTACTTTTTGAATCATCTTATGGAAATTCGTAACACTTATATTGATATGGGCTAATGGAAAGCATTTTTGGTTAGGATTCTCGATGGTTTTTCTAATTTTATAGTCATAAACGTAATAGTACTTTTCTTGTTCTTCTAGTTCTTGTAACTTTCTCGTTAATAAGTGGTATTCGTCTGTAAGTCCAGTTGTGAGAGCATCGTGTTCTGTGCCAACTAATAAAGTGAATGGTCTTGGTGATGAAATTGAAATGGTGCGGACGTTTAGGTCGATAAAAGTGGGATTAGATTGTAAAATGGTATGTAATTTTTGGGCAGGAAACACGCCATCATAAATAGCGATAAAATAATGATTCATCTTTTCACTCCTTAATTTTTTCTAAAATGATATATTCTATTTTTAAGTTGTAAGTCCTGCATAAAAAAGAAACACCTTGATTTATATCAAGGTGTAATAAGTTCAAAACTTTCCAAATCAGCCCCGGTTACAAAAGGACTAACCTCACCAACGCTATAAAGCTGCAATTCATGCATCGCGCGCGTACAAGCAGTGTAGAACAATCTACGAAGGCTTGCATCACTGTACACATCTTTAGAGGCATTGTAAATAATAACAGCATCAAATTCGATACCCTTCGCTAAATAAGCAGGAATAACGACAATGCCTTGCTCATACTCAGCAGAGTTACTTTTCACAAGTTTAATATTCTCGATATGGCTGAGTGCTTCGTAGGCAACGGCACTCTCGGCTGCGGATTTACATATAATTGCGATCGTATTGTGCTGTTGTTTTTGTAATTCAGCGACTTTGGCAGTAATATGTTCATGCAGTTCGTTGTAATCAGAAACTTTCGTTACTGTAGGTTTCTCGCCGTCACGTTCAAAGGCGTTAATGTTCTTTCCTTCCGGTACGAGATAGCGTGTAAATTCAATAATCGGTTTTGTTGAGCGATAGCTACGAGTTAAGTTGATGCCGTTTGTTTCGTCTGGCCCGTATAAGCTAGTAAGTGTATTGAAATTAACCGTTTCCCTCGCATGAGCGAATATCGCTTGGTTAAAGTCTCCGAGTACCGTCATTTTTGCTGCAGGGAAGAGACGTTTTAAAAACTCGAATTGAAACGGAGAATAATCTTGTGCTTCGTCTACGAGTACGTGTTTAATGGATCTGTTTGTTTGGAAGCCTTCAATTAATTCTTTTAAAAGTAAAAATGGAGTCGCATCCTCGTAATATAGCTTTCCTTCATCAAGCATGTTTACTGTTGATGAGCAAATGTCGTCCCATTCTTTAGGTTTTTCTTCAGTAACCCATGATGAATTTGTGAAGAGTTGTTTATATATTCCTGTGAAATTGATGAAGCGTAGCGTTTGAACGCCTTTACGCAATGGCTTTAATTTTTTGCGGACAATCATACGTCCGAGTACTTTCGTTTCTTTCTCATAATCATTAAAGGAATTGTCGTCAAACTCTCCTTTTTTCTGTAAGTATTTATAAGCCTTTTGATATTCATCTTTACTAAGTAATTCAATTTCTTCTTCTACCCAAGGTTTTTTCAGTTCTGTTTTTTCGATTGTATCTATTTGTTTATTTAGCCAATCCGTTAACTTCTCGATTCTATTATGGAAGCGGAGGGAGGAATCAGTATTATAAAATTGCTCTTTAATTTCTTTAGCAGAGGCAATCAGTTTTCCTCTAAATTTCATTCCTCTAAATAACATGCCTGAAGATTCAAGAGATTGTCTGTACGTTCTAATCATATCGAAAAATTGAGTAGATGCTTTAAATCGAATGCTCGCATTTCTAGTTTTATAGGCAGGGCTATTCGTTTCAGTTAGCATATATTCTAGTTGCTCATAAGGATCTTCAACGTCAAATGACTTGCTTAGTCTATGGTTTAAATATTCCTGGAATGTAACTTGCTGCATATTCTCTTCACCGAGTTCTGGCAATACGTTAGACACGTAGCTGTTGAACATGGAGTTAGGGGAGAAGAGAATGATTTGATCCGCTTTTAGCCATTCGCGATATTTATATAGTAAGTAGGCGATTCGCTGCAATGCAGCTGATGTTTTACCACTACCAGCAGCGCCTTGAACGATAAGTAGTCGCCCTTCATCGTGACGGATAATTTCATTTTGCTCGCGCTGGATAGTAGCAACAATACTTTGCATATGTTTGTTTGTACCTTTTCCGAGCGCTTGTTGCAGGATTTCATCTCCAATTGTGAGGCTCGTATCGAACATGGAATCAATCTCGCCATTTTGAATAATATATTGTAATTTTTTCTCCACATTGCCGTGGATTACGCCTCCTGGTGTACTGTACTCAGCTGGTCCTGGTGGATAATCGTAGTAGACACTTGAAATGGGTGCGCGCCAATCGTATATAAGAAAGTTTTCTCCGCTTGCATCGGTAAGGGTAGCCACCCCGATATAAATTTGTTCTGCACCAACTTCTCCTTCTTCTTTGAAATCGATTCGTCCGAAGTAAGGTGCTTTATGCATACGGCGTAGTGCGGCAAGTCGATTAAAGGTGTGCTTATGGGTAATTTGTGTTACGGCTAGTGACTGAGCTTGTTGTCTTAAGTTGATAACTGTTTCAAGATAATCGTCAAAAGTATCAGTGTTAACTTTTACATCATCCCAGAAGTGTTTGCGAATGTTGATTACTTCTGCCCGGCGTCTGCCAGTTTCGCTTTCCAGTTTATCAATTTGCTCCGTAATCGTTTCTATTACGGTATCCAAGCGTTTTTGCTCTTGATCAAGTTTTTTGTTCATACGGTAAGCACTCCTTTAAAAGTGAAAAATAGAGGTTGACTGAAAATAGATTTTGTTGTACAATTAAGATACGGATAAATACATTCTCTTATTTTTTAAGAATGCGTTTCTGTACTAATTTAACATAGTTCTTGAATTTAATCAATGATAATAAGATAAACCTTGGTTCCGCATGTGGTGGAATCGAGGTTTTTTGTTGTCTTTTAAGAGGGAAGAGCGATCATTGTCAGTTTTTGTCGGTAAGTCGATATAATTGAAAAATCGCTGATATAATTAGATCCGCAGCTGATTGATCCGGAGAACGGATCATATAATTTCATTTACCGAATCTGAACGTAATGTAACGCAAGGAGAGGGCATACAAAAAAAGCTCGGGCTTAGCCCGAGCTTTTCATTATTTCTTTTCGTCTTTTTTAGCGTCAGCTTTTGGTTCTTCGAAAAGATCTTTCAAATCTTTATCGTCAACTTTTACGTCAGCTTTTTTGATTTCTTTCATCATAAGATCGTTCATGAATTGAGCATCTTGTGCTTTCTTTTGAACTAGTTCTTTTTTGATGTCGCCTTTTACTTCATCAAATGGTTTTTGTTCTTTAATATCTGTTACTTTAATGATGTGGTAACCGAATTGTGATTTTACAGGTTCGCTTACTTCATCTTTTTTCATTTTATAAGCTGCGTCTTCGAATTCTTTAACCATTTTACCAGCTGTAAAGTAGCCAAGGTCTCCGCCTTTTTCTTTTGAACCAGTATCTTCAGAGTATTGTTTCGCTAACTCTTCGAAAGATTTACCTTGTCCAAGCTCTTCTTTAACCTTTTTCGCAGTAGCTTCATCTTTTACAAGAATGTGGCTTGCTTTAATTTCAGGCTTGTAGTTTTCTTTTAGTTCTTTATCAGTGATTGTTTTTTCAATCGCTTGTTCTTGAGCTAATGAAGCGCGAACGCCATTTTTAACTGTTTCTTCTTTAAGACCTTGTTGTTTCATTAGTGTATCGAATTGGTCACCGACTTGCTTTTTCATTTCATCGTACTTTTTGTCCACTTCTTTGTCATCGACTTTGTAGTTTTTAATAAGTACTTTTTCCATAACCATGTTATTTAGTACTTGTTTACCAGCTGTTTGTTTCATTTGAGTGTAGAACTCTTCTTTAGTGATGTCACCAGCTTTAGATGTAACAACTTTGTCTGATGATGATGTTCCACATGCTGATAATGCGATTACACTTGTTGCGGCTAAGGCAAGCATAGCTTTCTTCATTCAATAAACACTCCTACTATTATGTATTTTTAATTTATCCCGTACAAATGAAGAAACGCCTTATGATAGGTTATTTTCGTTCATAAGAACCTGATTAAGTCTCACTGATGTCCTTTGCTTTTTTAATATGTAAAAGCACGCTTAACAGGGCTTACCTAGGCTTTAGGATAAAGTTTAGATGCGTGTCGTTTATTTCATAGTATAAGCAATATGTACAAAATTTAATATATCATATTTCGACGAGTTTTCCTATTGATAAAGAAATTTTAACCAGTTTGTGTCAGATTTTGAAAGGGTACCATATTGGGCGAATGCCGCATATATAGAAAAGAGGAGGGGATGGGGGATGAATTCTCAACTTATTTTATTACTTGTACTGTTTATTTTATTGGTTATAGTAGGTATAATTTGCTTATAGAGGAAAAAAATGAGGAAGGGGCTTTCCTTCCTCACTTTCCATGAAATATAATTTCTATATAACTAGAAATTAATAGAATGGTAATACATACATTAATAACTCGAAAGACACCGGGCTGGCGGCTCGCAGATATTTGTTTTCGCTCACACAGTGTATGTGTCATGAAATTCGTGTAAAATATAACAAGAAGTGCGAATGCAACAAAAACAACGGTTATAAGAGTCATGAGGCGAGACCTCCTTTTGGCTAAAATACATATACTTTATATATTGTATCATACGATATTTTGTTCGTGTTACAAAATTCAGAAATAGAAGACTTTGTGTTAGGAAGCGAGGGAGAAAATGGACGTTGTAAGAAGACTAGAACAAGCTGAATATTACGTAGACCTACTATTTAAAATGATTGATGAAGAAAAGTGTCCATTTTATTCTTTAATCATAAAGAAAAAAGCTCGTAAAAAAGACATTGAACGTATACTAAAACTTTGTGAAAAACTGAACGAACAATATGTAGTGGAGAAAGCAGAAGGCCTTCTATTGTTTGATGCGCTATTAGATCAATTTGAAAAAGCGCTTCCACATCAGCTCGAAGTACACGAAACTGCGGAAGCGCTAGCAAAACAAGGTTTATTTAAGCCACTTATGAATGAATTCTTACGCATGATTGCGAAAAAATAAATAGATTATTTCTTAACTAACTTTTGATCGGATTCCGTAAAGTTCTCCTCGATATCTTCTAATGATTTCTCAAAAATATCGATGAAGTCTTGTCCGTAAATATTACGAAGGATTGCAATCAGTTCGATATTTTCTGGGAACTTACCGTAAAAATTACGAAGTTCAAGTGCCCCATTAAAAACAGAATTATTTTCAGGATCATACTCCTCCATTAAGCAAAGTAGTAATTCTTCCCCTTTGTCTGTAATTTCAATGTACGTATTTCGTTTATCATCTTCTTTTTTTGAGAATACAAGATAGCCGCGTTCTTCAAGTTTTTTAGAGAAGTTAAACGCTGTTGAGACGTGCATAACTCCAAATTTAGCAATCTCAGAAATAGAAGCCCCTTTTAAATGATAAGCGATGGTTAAAATGTGATGCTCATTAATGTTTAAATCGTAAGGTTTAATCCACTGTTGCCAATCTTTCTCTACGCATTTCCATAACGCTTTCGATAATTGAGCAATACGTTGGCTGAAAATCATCGCTTCTTTTACCGAGTAATTTTTTTCTCCACTTTTCATTTACTCACCCACTTTAACATTCTTTTTTCATTATTATCTATTATGCCAGTAAAATAAAAATTAATAAAGTCTTTTTGTGAGAATTGTGAAAATTTTTCGGAAAAACAACATTCTATACAAATCATGCATAACTATGGAAGCGTTTTATGAGTCAAGAATACATGTGTTTTCTTTACATGTTAAGAGATAACATATATTGTAAATGCATAAAAACACGGCATATCTATGTGATATGCCGTGTTAAGGTCAATTCGTGTGAAAAATATTTGTTATATGCAAAAAACTAAGCAGGAATATGTTTACGCTTTTTCTGGAACGGCTTCTTGTAGTTTCTCAATTGACTTTTGAATGTCTAAAATTTCTTTTTCAATATGTCGTTTGTTTTGAGAAATATCTTGTTTCCAGTTAGAAAGCGTGTCTTGCATATCGTCTTTTAGTTCTTGAAATACTTCTTTACCTTCTGAAGCAGTTTCAACGATTTGGCGCTTTAATAATTTTGTATCAGCTGTAATATCAGCTAAAGTCTTTTTAATATCAGTTCCTTTTTCTTTCAGCTTACCGCGCATAGCTTTACCAGAAGAAGGAGTTGAGAAAAGAACGGCTATTCCAGCAACTGCTCCGCCGCAAAGTACACCTGTAATAAAGGATTTAGCTTTTGACATAAAAGGAAACCTCCTTATTTTTCGTTCGTATTCATGATGTATAAAAGTGTGCATATCTTTAAGACAAGGGGAAGAAAAGTGAGTTTTCTCTCTTGTACATGCTATGCACAAAAAATCATACCTCCGGCATTCTTTGTGAAGAAACAAGCCATACAATAAATGCCAGAGGAATCGGCTTGTTATGTATTACTTCTTATTATAGTGGCACTATTTCACACTATTTGCAATTGTGCTTGCGATGTTTTGTAAATTTTCCATTGTATATTCATTTTGGTGTGATTTCCAAACAGCACCGAAACCATCGTTTTCACCGTAGCGTGGAATTAAATGAAGGTGGAAGTGGAATACAGTTTGTCCAGCTTTCTCGCCGTTATTGTTAAGTAGGTTGAAGCCAACTGGATTAAATTCTGCTTTCATTGCATTTGCGATTTTTGGAACGACAGCAAAAATATGTGATGCGATTTCTGGCGTTAACGCAAAAATGTCTTGTTTGTGAACTTTCGGAATAACAAGAGTATGTCCTTTTGTTACTTGACTAATATCTAAAAATGCAAGTACATGTTCATCTTCGTATACTTTTGAGCAAGGGATTTGCCCGTCAATGATTTTACAAAAAATACAATTGTCCGCTGTATGATTCATCGATCTCATCCTTTCAAATAGTCTTAGCCGTATTTTACCATAATTACATAGGAGAACAAACACGAAAAACAGGAAGCTGACTCAGCTTCCTGTTTTCTGAAGAGGGATTGAAAAAGCATTTTTTTATAATTTACGGTTCGCAGACACCTCATTTATATAAGAAATGCACGGTAAATCGGCTAAAGTTTCTGCCGTAGACACCCCATTTTCAAGTGAAATGAATTGCAATCTTTTTAAAAATGAAATTGTTTATTTTTTAAAACAGTATATGCTCTTTCGGAGACACCCCGTTTCGAAAATGAAACAAATTATCTGGTTATGTGTAAATTTCATTGTCCAATTTGGACACCCCATTTCATGATGACTTCACTATGTTGTTGTACTCATCAATTGGTGGTTGCTTTTTCAAGTGTGTTCCTTCTTCACTAATTATGATGTCCGCTTTCGTAAAAATATATGCGAAGAAATTTAAATTTTTTTTTAAGACATCGATACTATGTAGTACAGCGCCATTTTTGGTAAGATGAATGTAGAATGAATACTAATGAAGAAAGTGGTGTCGTATGAGCGAGTTATTGCGTGTAGAAAATGTTACAGGAGGATATACGAAACGACCTGTACTGCAAAATGTTTCGTTTTCTGTTAATAAAGGCGAACTTGTCGGCTTAATCGGTTTAAATGGAGCCGGGAAGAGTACGACAATTAAACATATCATCGGTTTAATGGAGCCGAAAAAAGGAACTGTCACAATTAACGGGAAAACAATTCGTGATGATATGACAGCGTACCGTTCTAGTTTTTCTTTCATTCCAGAAACGCCAGTATTATATGATGAGTTAACGTTAGAAGAGCATTTGAAATTAACAGCGATGGCGTACGGTGTAGATGAAAAACAGTACGAAGAACGTGTAGGACAACTATTACAAGAATTTCGCATGAAAAATCGCTTGAAATGGTTTCCGTCTCATTTCTCAAAAGGGATGAAACAAAAAGTGATGATTATGAGTGCATTTTTAGTTGAACCATCACTTTACATTGTGGACGAACCTTTCGTTGGGCTTGATCCGTTAGCGATTCAATCACTCCTTCAAATGATGGATCAAATGAAAAAGAGTGGTGCGGGCATCTTAATGAGTACACATATTTTAGCGACAGCAGAGCGCTATTGCGATTCATTCATTATTTTGCATCAAGGTGAAGTGAGAGCGAAAGGAACGTTGGCTGAATTGCAATCACAATTTAACATGCCTGGTGCAACGTTAGATGATATTTACATTGCATTAACAAAGGAAGAAGATTATGAATAGCACAGCGTTATGGAAAGAACGATTTCGGCACTTTCTAAAAGAAGTTCGTACATATAGTAAATACGTATTTAATGATCATTTGAAATTTATTTTCGTATTTATCATCGGCGCAGGAGCGTATTATTACCAGCAATGGTTACAAACGTTAACACCATCGTTTCCGACAGCGGTCGTTATGGCAGTTTTACTTGGCCTCGTATTAACAGCCGGATCCATACAAACGCTATTAAAAGAAGCGGACCTTGTGTACTTGCTGCCAGTTGAAGAAAAGTTAAAGCCTTACTTTACAAAGGCATTTCTCTTTACGTTTATGATTCAGTTATACATAATCGCAATGGTAGCCGCTGCGCTTGCCCCGTTATACTTCCAGCAAATGAAGCAAACAGGAGCGGCTTACATATGGATTGTAATCGCGTTCGTCATTGTAAAAGCGTGGAATTTATTCGTAGCGTGGGAAAAATCATTTTTAACAGATCAAAGCGTTCAAAAAGCAGATTGGTTCATTCGCTTTATCTTAAACGGCTTATTTGTGTACGTCCTTGTAGAACGTACTTCAGTCATTTTTACCGGTGTAATTGTTTTTCTTATGGCGCTATACCTTGCTGTTATGCATCAAAAGGTGAAGGGAAAGCCGCTAAACTGGGAGTATTTAATTTCTGAAGAAGGTAAAAAAATGATGCTGCTGTACCGCATTGCGAATATGTTCGTTGATGTACCAGCGTTAAAAGAGAGAGTATCACGTAGGAAATGGCTTGATTTCATTCTTTCGATAATTGGTGAGAACCGTACATATTTATACTTATATACGAGAACGTTTTTAAGATCAGGTAACTATTTCGGCTTATATATGCGTTTACTCGTTCTTGGAGGAGTCATTCTTTACTTCATCCCATTTTTATATGGACGTTTTATCGTAAGTCTTATTTTCTTATACTTAATCGGCTATCAGCTATTAACCCTTTGGAAACATCACCGCATGAAAATTTGGCTTGATTTATATCCAGTAGGGGTAGACGAGAAGAAGAACGATTTTCTTACTTTATTAAATGCGATTCTCATCATCGGTAGCGTTGTATTTACAGTTATATTTGCACTTGCGACGAAAGATTTCATAATGACCGGCATTTTATTTGTCGTAAGCATATTATTTAGTATTGGTTTCGTTTATCAATACGGTGCGAAACGCATTGAACGTTTAAACTGAAGGGAATGAACCTATGATTACATATGAAGAGAAGGTTATAAAAGAATTGGAGCAGTGGAAAGCTACATTCATGAAAGATTCTTCTATGATGACACGGTTCTCTAAAAAAGTGCAGGTAAAAGTGCAACAACTAGTGCCGGCGAAAGTGCAAAAGGTACTAACAGAAACGATTCGGATGATGGTACAAACAATTAGTGCTGGATCAAACTTCATAAAACCGAAGCTAAAAGAAACGAACTGGTCACTGCAAAGACGAGACGATGAAGTACGTAAAAAAATGGATGAGTACAAAAAAGTCGCAGCGGCAGAAGGAGCAGGAACGGGAGCAGGTGGTATTCTCCTCGGTCTTGCTGATTTTCCGCTTCTACTTACCATTAAAATAAAATTTTTATTTGATGCAGCAACATTGTACGGATTTGATACGAGTAAAAAAGAAGAGCGCCTTTTTATTCTTCACGTTTTCCAACTTGCTTTTTCGAGTGATGACCATAGAAAAGAAGTATGGAAAGCAATTGAAACGTGGGATACAGAAGAAGAAAATCATATGGACTGGGAAAAGTTCCAAACAGAATACCGAGACTATATTGATTTAGCAAAAATGCTTCAGCTTGTCCCGATCATCGGTGCCCCGGTCGGCGCGTATGCGAACTATCAATTATTGCAAAGGCTTGGGGAAGTGACGATGAATTGTTATCGTATGCGCTTGCTTAATAGAAATTAATTTGCTTTATAAAAAAGAAGGCATCCTAACTTACACATTTAGGATGCCTTCTTTTTTATTTATATTTATTATTCCCTGACGAATGAAGGAATGGAGCGCAATCCCTATAATATATTTACGGAAATCTTATTAAACCATAACAATATCTTTACCACCTCTAATCAATTACTTATAAGTGGGGTCTCGCCACATCGCCATCAACTTAAGAAATTGGCATTTCCCCATATCGAAAAAAATGAGCTGAATTATTATAAATAACTCTGGAAAGATAAAATTTTCATTTTGGGGATACTTCAAAATATTAGCTTGGTGGACATAGGTATCACCACATGTCCATGGATTAAAGAAAAGAGCCTATTATTAAACTGTACCCTACTCTTTGGGTCGGAAGAGGTGCTATAGATGAATGTAAAGACATATAGGGCTCAAGTGTTTTCTTGGTCTAAGGAGACCAAGGTAGAAATAGTAGAACTCATTTCCGCCGGCATAGGTATGGCCGGACCTGTTCTGTTCGCCACAGTTCTAGGCTATCCCGCTCTGGGTTTTGCTGCATCGGTCGGCAGTTTGGCAGTCAGTAGCGTGAAAGTCGGTTCGAGTTTTATAAATCACGGGAAAAAGTTGGCATCAGCGCTGCTATCAGTAGTGCTCGCTGCGATTGCTGCTGTTCTCTCTTTCGGACATGGCTATCTGACATTTGGAGTCTTGATCCTGCTGGTAAGCCTTGCTGCGTTAATTGGCGGATATAGTCGTACCTTGGCGGTGGCAACAACACGCTTTGTCGTATTCCTGATCATCATCCTCAACATGGTCGACCAGACGGAGTACCGGATGGAACTAATTTTTTCAATCTTAGCAGGGGCGATTTGGACCGTCAGTATCAGCTTGGTGCTAGGCATCTGGGTACACCGTTGTTATAAATCATCGCTGGATGGAGATGTGAAAGGGCCAACATCGAAAAAAATCATTCTATGGCGGAATTCTCTTGCACACCTATCCGGTTGGCAATTCCCAATCAGGCTCGCATTATGTCTAGGTATAGCTGAGGGATTGCGAATACTTTGGCCCGAGCACCACTTCTATTGGATTGCAATTACCGTAGCGATCCTTACTCAGCGGAAAATAGAACTCTTTCCAATCAAAACAACACAACGAGTGCTTGGTACAGTAATCGGCGTGATTGTTGCGAGCTTGCTTCTCGCAACTAGTCTACCAATTTGGGGGTTAGTTATAAGTATCGGGCTATTCGCAGGTGTTCGACCTCTTCTAAAGGTTCGAAATTATCTTGTATACTCTGCAACCATGATCCCGCTCATTATTTTGATCATGGAAGCCGGCAAGCCGTTCCAGTTTATCATTCTGTTCGACCGTGTATTTGCAACCCTTATCGGTGCAGTCATCGTGATTGCAGTGAACTTGATATTCAGTAGAGCGATGGCGAAATCAGTGTAAAGGTGGTTATCTAGCCAAAGATGCTTTACTTGGAATATAGTTTGATTAAATTAACTTAATAAACCTTGATAAAAGAGCAAATAAAAAAAGCGTGGTTCGAAAAAAGATTGTTCAAAACACGCTTTTTCTATATTCAATTAAATCATCCTTTTATTAAACTTTGTTTCATGGCCACAAAATGACATCTAAAAGTTAGACACGTTATTTCATTAGGAAGCTTCTTGGGCATGGGTCCGGTATTGTACGAGGGCTCATGCCTTTTAGTTTTGCCTTTGCTGTTGTGTATTTTATATTGTGGATCCATTGACAGTTCCTTTTGCGTCTATAGTAAATCCTAATCTTGCATCTACAGATGCCTACAACATTATTATCCTGCCAATATGGAGAATCATAGAAACATAGGTTGTCCACTTTAGACACAACACGTTTTCCTACATTTAAATTGTTTCGTTCCAATCGACTGCAAAATGAACGAATACGTTTCTCCTTGTCTCACCAGATTTCTTGGATTTAAAGCCATTTTCCCTTTTAGGGTGATATAGTCCTTAAGTCTTGTTAAACCTGTGCAATTACGGTTGGAATTTCATGCTGTTTGACACATATCCCCAGGCTATCTGGAAATGATAAAAGATGAGGTGACTGACATGAAGGATAAAATATTAGAATTAGTACCAGGATCGGTAAAAAAATTACTCCAGAAAAAAGTTAAAGATGAAAACCGATGCATCATTGATTTGGTTGTGGATGATGCAACTGCTTATGGATTTGAACCGGAGCAAGTAGTCCCCTGTATCATGGCGGGTTATTATGTTTATGAATCCACCACCTATCCCAGTGAAATGGAGGAAGAATGGAAGCTGAACTTGGTTTTTCATGCGGCCAATCGCTCGGCAATGAAGCTTCTGTCTTATGGGAAGTATAAAGCGAAACAATCTGAAAGTGGATGGATGAGATATACAAATCCATAAGGTTTACTTAACATACACTAACTAGCTTGGTGAGCATGAGGCACCGTCACATGCCCATCAACCTGAGATTTTGAAATAGCACCAAGTATTTTGGTGAAAAAAAGAAACATTTAAGTTCCTAATGACATTTTTCTAATGTAAGTTATAACATTGCCTAAACAACAACTACCTTGTGGATTGTTTACTTCACAACCACATCGGTTTTCTCTTATGTTTTCGCGAATAAGCTCTACTGGATTAGGAGTAAGTCCATTTTTCACATATTGTTTAATTTTTTTTAGTTCTTGAATTTTACGTTGGATGTCCTCTAATTTAAGAACAGTGAAATCATATATGTCACCGCATTTTGCTTCATTGCGATCGACCATTTGTATCGAATGGTCTCCGTGTTAACGCCACACTTTTCAGCCAGTCCTCCAATAAGATATTGCATCTATCGCACCTCATATAAAGTATAAACCCTGTACCATAGTACAGGGTCAAGGAAAGTATTATTTACTATATTATCGATCTACTTTCTTAAAATAAACTGTCATTATTCAATAAGTCTTATTCAACAATATGGTCCGATTGCGAAATTCTAAAACTACATTTAGAGCGATTAACCTTTATCACCACGTAACTCTTTACTACAACGTTTTACAAAAAACGCTGTTATTAAAATAATAATTCCTATACTCAAAACAAGTAATTGATCGAGTGCAATCACATCACGAAAAATCCAACGAGAAACAAAACCGAAGCTAGACATGCACACACATATAAAACCAAAATAATTTAACCATCTATGTACATTTTTCATTCTTTCCCCTCCTAAAACTACATTTTATCATTCCCTCCTGTTTTTGGGTGTGAGTGCTGGCTAGTCGTGTGGCGATACCCCATGCCCATCAAGATAAGGTCTTTAAGTACCCCCTAAACAAAATTTTTAATTTTTTTACAGTTATTTATGTGAATTCAACTCGTTTTAGGAACAATGCATTTTTTAAGTTGATGGCTATGCTCAAATTTGAGAGTCTTTTTTTTGCTATTTCTATTCATATTTTTTTGTTTTTTACCAATAATATACAGATAAGGTGAATTTGTTTATAAAGCTACTTGAGCTTACTTTACTGTATTTAGGGGTGCAAATATGAAAGTATCAATATTTATTACTTGTGTTGCAGATGTTTTTTATCCAGAAGTAGGAAGAGATGTTGTGGAAATTCTTGAAGATTTAGGGTGTGAAGTGGATTTTCCTAAAACTCAAACTTGCTGCGGACAACCAGCTTATAATAGCGGGTATGTTAAAGAAACAAAAACAGCTGCAAAACATATGATTGAAGCCTTTGCTAGTTCAGAATATGTTGTGGCACCATCGGGCTCTTGCGCTATGATGGTTCACGAGTTTTCTAGCTTATTTTCTGAAAGTGAAGCGGAGTGGAAGAAAAAAGCTACTGAACTTGGAAATAAAACATATGAGTTCACACAATTTCTTGTGGAAGTATTAGGGAAAGAAGACTTAGGTGCGGAGCTTCATAAAAAAGCAACGGTTCATACATCTTGTCATATGAGCCGATTAATGGGGATTAAGGAACCACCGCAAAAATTATTAAAATGTGTAAAGGGACTGGAAGTTGTTTCACTGCCGCATAATTATGATTGCTGCGGATTTGGGGGTACATTCTCAGTGAAAATGCCAGAAATTTCTGAGCAAATGGTTGAGGAAAAAGTAAAGCATATTATGGAAACCGGTGCGGAAGTGTTAATTGGGATGGATTGTAGCTGCTTAATGAATATAAAAGGACGTTTAACACGCAATGGTTATCCAATTGATGTAAAACATATTGCTCAAGTATTAAATGAAGATCGAAAACAAGGGGGGATATAGAGATGGGAATGAAAATTGGGAACGATCCCTTTCATAAGCGTACTAAAACAGGCATTGGGGATCCATTTATGCGACAGGCTGTCAGGAAAGCGCAAGATGGTCTTAGAATCAAGAAATTAAAAGCTACTGAGAGTCTTGGAAACTGGGAAGAATGGCGAGCTTTAGGAGAAGAAATTCGAAAGCATACATTAGAAAACCTTGATTATTATTTATATGAGCTGAGTGAAAATATCGAGAAAAACGGTGGTTTTGTTTATTTCGCAAAGACTGCAGAAGACGCAAGGGAATATGTAAAAGGGATTGTAAAAAAGAAAAACGCGAAAAAAATTGTGAAATCAAAATCGATGGTAACGGAAGAAATCAGTTTAAATGAAGCGATTGAAGAAGCTGGAGCGGAAGTGTTAGAAACAGATCTTGCTGAATTTATTCTACAAGTGAACGACCACGATCCGCCGTCACATATTGTTGTTCCGTGTCTTCACAAGGATAAAGAACACATTTGTGAAATATTTAAAACAAAGTTAGATTATACGGGAACATCTGATCCGACGGAAATGGCGAGGTTTGTAAGATCGTATATACGTGATGATTTTTTTGCAGCGGATATAGGGGTGACTGGATGTAACTTTGCTGTTGCAGAGTCTGGGTCAATTTCTATCGTAGCGAACGAAGGAAATGCAAGGCTTACTACGACACTTCCGAAAACGTTGATTACAGTTATGGGGATGGAACGTATTGTTCCGACATGGGAAGAGCTTGATGTTTTAGTAACACTACTCTGCCGAAGTTCTGTAGGACAAAAGTTAACAAGTTATATTACAGGGTTAACTGAGCCTGGCGGGACAGATGGACCTGAGGAATTTCATTTAGTCATTGTTGATAATGGTCGTTCCGATATTGTAGGAACAGAATTCCAAAGTGTCCTTCAGTGCATTCGTTGCGCGGCATGTATTAATGTGTGTCCTGTATACAGGCATATTGGTGGACATGCATATGGCTCTATTTATCCAGGACCAATCGGAGCTGTGTTAACACCGCTTTTAGGGGGATATGATGAATATAAGGATTTGCCTTATGCATCTAGCCTTTGTGGTGCTTGTACAGAAGCGTGTCCAGTGAAAATCCCGTTACATGACTTATTAATTAAACACCGCAGCCGCATTGTAGAAGAAAAACAATCACCTGTAGCTTGGAACGTGGCTATGAAAGGTTTTGAAAAAGCGGTGAAGAGTCCTAGACTATTTTCTTTTGCAGCGAAGAGCGCTCCGTATGCATTAAAACCTCTCGCAAAAGGAGATAAGATTGAGCGCGGCATTGGACCGTTAAAAGCTTGGACGGACGCGAGAGATTTTCCAGTTCCGAAAAAACAACCGTTTCGAGAGTGGTTTGAAAAACACGTAAAGGAGAACGATGATGGCCATCCAAAATCGTGAGGAATTTTTACTCCAATTATCAGAAAAGCTTGGTAGAAAACGTCCAGAAGCAGTGAAGAAACCGAAATGGTCTTTTTCCCCGCAGTGGAATGTTTTTGACGGACTTTCGCAAGACGAACTTGTATTAAAGTTAATAGAGCACTGCGAAGTAATTCATACAGAAGTAAAGCGAACAACAACGGAAAATCTTGTTGAAACATTGGGGTCTTGTATAAAAGAATGGAATATCAAATCTGTTATATGTTCGAATGATGAGCGCTTTAATGAGTATGGTCTTACGCCATGTTTCAGCAATGAAGGTACAACACATTTTCGTACATGGGGATTAGATCATAAAGAAGAGGACATAGAATTTGCGAAAGCTGCCGACCTTGGCATTACGTTCAGTGATATGACTCTGGCAGAATCTGGAACCGTTGTGCTATTTAATGATGGGTTAAAAGGAAGACATGTTAGTCTGCTTCCAGAGTCATATATTGCAATCGTTCCTAAAAGTACGATTGTACCAAGATTAACCCATGCTACAAAACTGATTCATGATCAAAATAAAGCGGGAGAAAAACTGCCCGCTTGTGTGAATTTCGTTTCTGGTCCGTCAAATAGCGCGGATATTGAAATGAACCTTGTCGTAGGTGTACATGGGCCAATTAGAACAGCCTATATTATTGTGGATGATCAATAATGATTTACATGTGCGACAGAGCACGAAATATAGCTGAAGCATTATAAGAATACTGAAAATAGAAAGCGCTGGCTGTTAAATATAACCGGGGCTTTTTATTTTGTGTGCCCTTATTGGTGAAGAAACCTTAAGAAGGAAAATTTTAATCTGTTTCAGTTTTCTACGCTACTATAACTAATTGAATTGTGTCTTTTCTTAGAAGCTAAGCACACTATAACTAGCTCCAATTATAATGAATACGATAAAGAGCAGAATGAGTAATAAAAGCCCACTACTACCGCTCTTACCATCTTCACCATCGCCGCTACCACCTTTACCGCCAGATCCCATATGAAAATCCTCCTTATCGTTATACATTGTTTTTACTTTATATTTTTCTAGGTTCATCAAGAAGTTCCTTTTAAAACTCTAATTAACTTGCAAATCATTCCTTTTCATTTTACAATTTACTTACCGACCGGTAAGTAAAAATAAAAGAGGTATAGTATGACAAAAAATTTACAAACATCGCAGCACATTGTAGATGCATCATTTAAACTAATGGCAGAGCACGGCATTGAGAAGATGAGTCTTTCAATGATTGCGAAAGAAGTAGGCATATCAAAGCCAGCTATTTATTATCATTTTCCGTCTAAAGAAGCGTTAGTTGATTTTTTATTTGAAAAAATTTTTTCTGGGTATCATTTCGCAAATTACTTCGTTATAGAACAATATACGAAAGAAAACTTTGCAGAAAAGTTAATTGCGGATGGTTTACATATGTTGTCGGAGTATAGAGGTCAAGAAGGTATATTACGCGTTATAAATGAATTCATCGTAACTGCGACGCGAAATGAAAAGTACCAGAAACGCTTATTTGAAATACAAGAAGATTTCTTAAATGGATTTCACGATTTATTGAAGCAAGGTGTGGAACTTGGTGTTGTGTCACAACATGCAACTGAAGAAAATGCGCATACGTTAGCGCTCGTTATTGATAATATGAGTAATTACATATTAATAGGATTTCAGTTAAAGTATAAAGAAATTTGGATTCAAAATGTGAAAAATGTAATGATAATGAAGGAGGAATAAATAATAAATTTTCAATTTTATGTAAAGTTATGTAAAATATAGATTGAGACAATTCATATATTAGATTAATAGATTTGGAGTGGTTACATGGATCCATTGAAAAATGAAATTCATCCTGACATGGTCAAGGTGTGGAAAATTCGTGCTGTAATTGAAGAAGGGATAGGTATTCTCGTCATCTTAGTATACCTTTTCCTCATGATAAAGTTTGATTGGTGGGCGTGGATTTTGTATGTGATGGTTGGGTTAACAGTTGCGCTAGCACCATTTTCGTACTTCGTATTCCCGAAACTGCGTCAACGTTATTACAGCTACCAACTAAATGAAGAAGAGCTTGAAATTCAGCACGGTCTTTTCGTTGTAAAGCGCGTATTAGTACCGATGATTCGTGTACAGCACGTTACAATTGAACAAGGGCCAATTATGAGAAAACATGGATTAGCAGAATTACATATTTCAACGGCAGCAACTTCTCATAGCATTCCCGGCTTAACGATGTATGAAGCAGAAATGCTGAAAACGAGAATCGCAGAATTAGCGAAAGTGAGTGATGAGGATGTATAAGAGGCAGCATCCAATCACGATGTTATTAGAATTAAAAATAACAGACTTTATACCATTAATTATTTTCATGTTTAGTTTAAACGGAAAGTTCCCATTTTGGTATTTAATTCCCGCTGGATTCGGTTTACTCACCGTTTTTTCAGCGTTTGAAAAATGGTATTACACAACATACTGGGTTGAAAATAACGTATTACATGTGAAACAAGGGCTCTTTGTGAAGAAGGAGAGCTACTTAAATAAAGAACGTGTCCAAACGATTAATACGAGTTCAGGCATGCTGTATCAAGTGTTAGGACTAAAGAAAATTAAAATTGAAACAGCTGGCGGAGGCGATGATGCAGAAGTTAGCTTAGCTGGTATTACAGTAGAAGAGGCGACTGAGCTTATTGCAATGCTAAATGAGCCAACGCCAGAAGTGAAAGCAGAAGAAACATCAGAAGAAGTAGTAGAAACAGAAATTATTACAGAGGAAGAACAAGCGACAGAGTACAAGTTAACGTGGAAAGAAATTTTATTAGCGTCTATTACATCTGGTCAATTTGGATTATTATTCTCTTTAATATTTGTCGTTTATAACCAAGTGGATGAGTACATTCCGAAATGGATAAAAAATAGCGTAGAGTCGTATGTAATGGATCATGATATATACGGCTGGATTTACATGGTAGCCATTTTGCTCGTCGTTTCTTGGATTATATCCACAATTGGTTACGCGTTAAAACATGGTAATTTCACAGTGAATCGAAAAAATGATGAAGTTCGTATTTCGCAAGGGTTACTTGAAAGGAAAGAACTTGTACTAAAATTGCACCGTATTCAAGGGATTACGATAAAAGAAAGTATTTTACGTCAACCATTCGGTTATTGTGCTGTGCAAGTAGAAGTCATTCAAAGTGAAGGAAAAGAAGAAAAAGTTACGCTACATCCAATTATTCGAAAAGATCGCGTGCAACAGTTACTCGCACATTTACAATTACCATACGAACTGAATACAAATATTATTTCATTACCAAAAGCAGCATTACGGCGCTATCTCATTGATAGTTTCATCTTCTTCGCAATGCTAGCAATCCCGCTGACGGGAATAAGCATATACTTTGAAAAGTATTACATCATGTGGGCGTTATTACCGCTCGCTATCCTTATCTTTACACTTGGATACGCAACATTTAAAACAAATGGTTATGGTGTAACCGGAGAGCAAATTACAATGGTACATCGTAGTATTGGGAAACATACAGGACTTGTAAGAAGAAGACACGTCCAATCAATTGAAAAAACACAATCATATTTCCAGCGCCGGGCAGATTTATGTACGTATACGTTTTCTAGTGCATCATCGAACTATAAACTAGAGCATACGAGAGTAGAAGATGCGGAGAGAATGCAGGATTGGTATAAGAAGAGAATAAGTGAGAATTAATTTGGAATGGCTTGCCTAGTATGAAAGGCAGGCCTTTTTGTTATAGAAAAATGAGTAGTTTGCAATTGGACTAGGTTTTCTTTAGTGTAATTTATATATGGGTGCAAATACAGATCACATTTCTCAATACGTATCAGAAAAAAGGTTGTATCCTTCTATTTCAGGGAAATTCGTGAAATTTTTGATATAAATGGTATACTAATATAGAAATAATAGTAGGAGGTTATATATGATAAGTCAGTTGAAAAGAGAAGCACTTGATGCATTAAAAGGAAAATGGGGATTAGCGGTAGGTGCAACCTTATTACTTGGAATCCTTATTGGAGCTGTTGAACTTCTAATCACAGGTGTTTTCTCGATGTTTTGGGGTTGGAAAGAAGCAAGTGATTCGCTTACAGTAAGTATTATTGCAATGCTTGTTATCGGTCCGTTAACAATAGGCGCCTATTATCTTGTTTTAAATGCAATCCGTGGGACTAGTGTTCGCATCGGTCATATATTTAGATGGTTTAGCGATGGAAGTAAGCTTATGAAGTCGTTTTTAACATATTTATTAATGTATGTATACTTGATTCTATGGACATTACTTCTTATTATTCCGGGTATTATTAAATCATTTTCTTATTCTATGACGTATTTTATTTTGAATGATCATCCAGAATACACAGCGAATCAAGCAATTACCGAAAGTCGCCGTATGATGAATGGACATAAAATGGATTACTTTTTACTATGCTTAAGTTTCCTTGGCTGGTTCCTTTTAAGTATTCTTACCTTAGGAATCGGTTTCTTATGGTTAGCACCTTATTTCTACGCGACATCGGCAGCATTTTATGAAGAGATTTCAAAAGAATATTATAAAAAAGAAGGTACTACCTTCTAATAAACACCTAAACCACCTATCCCCTAAAGAATATAGGGAACAGGTGGTTTAGGTGTTTTGATATGTGTTCTGTTTTCGGGTTCACTTCAGGACAAGGTATAGGTTTTTATATAGAAATTCTTCCCTCTATGTTTTATCATAGAGGGTTATTTTTTTATGTAAAAATGATAGAAAATAATGAATAATATATGTAAAGGAAAAAGTGAGGTGAATGAGAGTGAGCAAATTTTTAATTCCGTATTCATTTTCTATATTAAGTTTCTTTATTTCAGTAACGGTACTTGATTTATATGATAGGATGGGGAAAAATAATGAGATGACTTCGCCGAACATACTTGGAAAGGTAATTCAATCTACTGCGCAAATGGGAGTCCTTACATTGTATTTCGGAGTACCTATTATTTTAGGTGGATGTCTTCTTGGAGAGTTATTATTTAGAGGTATCATTTTACGATTTAAATTAAGCTATATTATATCTTTATTATTATATCTACTTTTAGCTTTTAGTATTGTTTTTATCTTTTTGTCTGTAATGGTAGGAGTTCCAGCTGCATATGAAGAAGTTCGTACTCTTCAAATGATGTATTTCATAGGGATAACTATGATTTGCGCTGTTACCTTCTTTGTGAACCGGAATATATGGGAGAAAAAACAAGTTAATAATGGAGTGACAAAATGAAAAAATACACGTGTCCATGCTGCGGATATAAAACATTAGAAGAAGAACCACCAGGCACATATGAAATTTGTAACATATGTTATTGGGAAGATGATCCTGTTCAGTTTAACGATCATGACTATGAAGGCGGAGCAAATAAGGCCTCGTTAAGGCAAGCGCAGAAAAATTTCATTGCGTTTGATGCTTGTGAGGAATGTTGTGTGGGATTAGTTAGAAAACCGACTAGCGAAGATGTGAAGGATGCTAGTTGGAGACAAATTTGTTAAGTCGTTTATAGGTAGAAAATGTTATTACTTATAGAAAGAGAAGTAATAACATTTTTTATTTAGTGATTAAAGAATTGGCACCGTTTTACAAAATAAAAAACTAAAGATGATAAAGTAATAGGAAGGCCAGTTTTAAAAAAGGCTTCTAAACTATCTATTGGAATATTTAGGGTAAAAGGTTATAATTAACATTTATCAGTTTATGATTACGATAGATTTTGTGAAATGAATCACAAAAGGTCGAGGTACTACGATTTAGTTTAATCAGAAAGAGGAGAACGTATATAAATATGAAGATTATAAAAATCGCAACAATAAGTATGATTGCAGTAGGGTCTCTTGCTATTTCTTCAAGTTCATTAGCTGAAATTGAACATGCAGCTAATAATAAAATCGATTCTACACAATACACAGTAGAAGAGGAACATGTTCTTTCGCAACAAAAAGAAAGTGAAATAAAAGCTCAGGAAGATCAAGTGAAAAAAGAAATTGAAGCGCAACAAGATCAGGTAAATAAAGAGAGCGATTCAAAAGTGAAAGTAGAGGAAAAGGCAGAAACAGTAGCTGAAATGCAACAAAATCAGCTAAAGAATGAAGTGGAAACGGAAGCTACGAAAGAACAAACAAAACAAGAGAACGTGATACAGCAAGAGCAACCATCAAAAGTACAAGCAGCTCCAAATAGTTTTCCTGATGTTCCTGGTTGGGTAAAGCCATCAGTAGACTATCTTATAAATAAAAATGTATTGTCAGGTATGCCTGATGGTACGTTTTCACCAAATTTAGAGATAGATAGAGGGGCAGCCGCAACAATTATGGCTAAAATATTGGATCTTCCTATCGATCAATCGGCAAAGCCTTCTTTTGATGACTCAAAAAAGCATTGGGCAGCTCCGTATATTGCGGCTATAGAAAAAGCGGGTGTTATTAAAGGAGATGGGAACGGGAAGTTTAATCCTACTGGAAAGCTAACCAGGGGCGCAATGGCTTCTATGTTAGTAAATGCATACAAATTACAAGAGAAAGTGACAGGGAATCCTCCAACAGTATTTAACGACTTAAAAGAGCATTGGAGCGAGAAACATGTAAACATCCTAGTTGAATTAAGTATTTCAAGTGGATACGGTGATGATAATTGGAAGCCTGATCAAACGATTACTCGTGCTGAAACTGTAAGTTTAGTTGCTCGAACAGATACTTCAAAAGATAAAGAGTTCAAACGTAAACAAATTCAGATGTCCAAATCTTTCTTTGCTTATCACGATGCATCATTATCTTCAGGAATCGCTTTTGAAGGTGCCCCGCAAACTGTAACAGTGTATGAAGAAAGAGGAGATGGCTGGGTTAAAATCCATACATATCAAGGGTTCAAATGGATCTTATTAAACGAGAAAAGAATTCATATTAATAGAGAATTTTTCACATATGATTATCCAGCGGACTCGGCGAATGTACTTGTAAAATATACAGCGCAAACGGTGACAGTAGTTGAAGAGAGAGGTACGTGGTTGCGTATAAGAACTGGTTCAGGTCTACAATGGATGAATATGAATGAATCTAGAACAGTTATTGATAACTTAAAAACGATCCAAAATAATCAACAGGTCATCTTAGTTACAACAAAAGGATATAATACAAATCAAGCTCAAGTTCGTACATTTGAAAATTCAAATGGGAAATGGAGAGAGCAAAAGAATATAAGTGGATATATTGGGAAAAAAGGTTTTGCAGTTGAGATGAGTGAAAGTGGTATGAGTTCGCCAAGAGGAAAATACACAATTGGTGCAGCTTTCGGTAGACAAGGGAATCCTGGTACGGAACTTCCCTTTATTAATTTAACGCAAAATCATGTTTGGGTAGATGATTCTACATCTCCATACTATAATACTTTACAGGAAAAGCCTGTAAGAGGTAGATGGAAATCAGCTGAAAATATGTATATTCCAGCATATGATTATGGATTCGTAATTAATTATAATACTGAATCACGTACAACATACAAAGGAAGCGCAATCTTCTTCCATGTTTCTACTTCATGGACAGAAGGGTGTACAGGTGTAGATAAACAAAATGTTATTGATATGTTGAGATGGATCGATCCAGGGAAAAATCCTGTTATTATTCAAACTCCTGAACATGAACTGACAAACTATTAATTTGATAATCTTAAAAAATCTTTAGGTGTAAAATTTATACGGCATTATTTTAAGTCTACTTTAATTAGTAGGCTTTTTTTATTAGTGTACGAAATTCTCGTTTCAGAGTACTGTTTACTTTTTGACTTGATGATAATGAGGCGAGATCCATTGCATACTCTTATGAAGAATCCTTATTTACACTAAGGATTGGAATCGTATGGACGCCTTAAAATATAGATGGGGGAAAATAATGTAAAAAAACTATTGTATGTTTTAAAACCTTATGTTACATTTATATTACAAGAGAGTTACAAAACGTAACTTATGTTACAGTTTGTTTTCTTTTGTTTTTCGGTATGTTACGAATTGTAGTTCGTAGCCAATCAACCGAGAATATGTAAAATTAAAAAAATAGCAAACTAAAAATAGTTTTTCTATGTGTATAAGAGTGTGTGTAGTAAAGAGCCTGAGTGAGAGCTTTATGCACATTATTAAAATTCCTTTCTGTCTTAAAAGAAGAAGACTACCAACTATTTAGGAATTTTAAGTAATGATAGTGAATGAAATGTACTTCTTTTCCAACACAAAATGTAGTACATAGTTTACTTTCAGTCTAATTACTACACAGACTTTTATACATATGACGTTATTGTTTTAGGCATATATAGGGGGAGAGAAAATGAGAAAGTTATTAACAGTAATTGGACTTACGTTTTTAATGCTAGCGGGATGTAGTAATGGGGATTTTGAAAAAGCGATGGATGAGGGGAAGACGGCGTTAACGAATAAAGAATATAAAAATGCTTTATCATCATTTGAAAGAGCACTAGATGAGAAAAAAGATGATTCAGATGCAAAAGTGTTTGTAGAGCAAACGAAAGCAATGATTGAAGCAGTGAAGCTAAAAGAAGAAGCAAAATTAGAAGAATCGATCAAGTCACTTGAAAAAGTAGAGAGCGTGAAGAATGGAAGTAATGCGCTTATAAAACAAGCAAAGGAAGAACGAACAGCATTAGTAGCGATCTTAGAACAAAAAAAGAAGTATGAAGAGCAGCTGGTGAAAAGTGAAGAGTTAATAAGTAAGAAAAATTATGCAGAAGCGAAAGAGATGTTAAATAAGGTAGTTTCAGAAACAAAAGATAACAAGAACCTTGAAGAATATAATAAAAAAGCTTTAGGATTAATCACTAAAATTGGTGAAGAAGAAAAAAATGCAAAGAATGTAACGGCAGCAGCGAAGGCACAAAAAAATGATGCAGTAACGAGTCAAAAGGTAGCGACAGAGAAGAACCAAAAGGTAGAGGCAGAAAAGAATCAGAAGGTAGCGACAGAAAAGAACCAAAAAGCAGAGACAGAAAAGAATCAAAAGGTAGAGACAGAAAAGAACCAAAAAGTAGAGACAGAGAAGAATCAAAAGGTAGAGACGGAAAAGAATCAAAAGGTAGAGACAGAGAAGAAGCAAGATGAATTTACTTTTGAGAAAGCTAAAGGATATATTAAAAAAGAATATAATGAAGAATATCAATACACTTTAGAGGATACACAAGTCGAAAATGGAAAGAAATATTATAAAATTAGAGTGCGTACGACATATAAAATAGAAGGCGCAGCTGGATCAGGATTTACTGGAGTATTCAAGGTATTTGAAGATGGTACAGTTATTGAAATGCACTAAATCGATGAAGAGGATACGATGAATCTTTATATTTCTAGTAAAGATTCATGTATATTTTAGAAGTGAAAACGGCCATTTAAGTATGTACGGTGAACCGTATCATAAATAACGGTAAACTTTTGTGAAAAATATTTTGGTAGTTATAATGATTTATGAAAACAGTAGATAATAAAAGAAGCTTAATGATTAATCTGTACCCTTTGTAAGGGGCATTTTGAAAAAAGTTATGCAACAACATGAAGATGATTTCTGTATTCAACAGAGGTCATCTTCTTTAATTCTTATAGAACTAACCATGCAGGTTAGCTCTATAAAAAAATTTCAATTTATTACAAAGTGTAGAAAAGCATAATTTTTCAAAGGCAAAGCAAGAATGGGTATATTATGGAATGGTAGACAATAAGTTTTGTGGAGCAAACTGTCATCTATGTTGCCATGAAAGAATCCGTTATGAGTTTACAATTATCAATCGACTAAACAAGCAAGCAATGGTAGTAGGTTCTGAATGTATCAAGAAGTTTACAGAAGGATTTACAGAAACTTTCTATGATACAAAAGGAAACGTAGTTACAGAGAAACGTCTAACAGAAGATAAGAATGATTATTTAAAACGATTCTTAAGCCGTGAATTAGATGAGAAAATTGTACCAAAGAATAATAACTTCTATAATAGTATTGTAAAACAAATAAAGGAAGATGGTAAACTATCTCCTTTACAGATTAGTTATTTAAAAAGTTTCTACAATACATTAAATGAAACAGGTCAGCAAGCCTTTAAAATGGTAGTCAAAGTAAACTTGAAAACAAATAAACAAAAACAGCAAATGAAAGAGTTTAAATGGCATGAACTACAATTTGTAGGGCAGTTTATGAGTTCACAACAAAGAGAACGCTATAATATCATATTAAAATAAGAGAGGGGTAGAACATGCCATTCCATATAGGTAGTGCAAGAGCAGGTTTCACTAAGGTAAGTGGTACAGGAGAAGACTTAGGGGTAGGTGCATTCTATAAGTATTTAGGATACAGAGAAAACGGTAAAGATGTAATGGAACGACACGAAGCTTATGTTGAGGATATTCATGTAGAAACTGTAACGAAATACGGTAAAGTATACTGGAATACGATTGATAGTGAACTAGAATATGCAAAAAAAAAAAGATTAGTGAACTAGGATATACAGAAAAGGAAACTCTTAGAGATGTATTACTTAGGGCAGATAGATGTTTGAGAGACTATGGTTACGCTATAAAATAGTAGATTTTAGGAGAAATAAATCTATTTAAAAGGGGTATCAAGGATGGGGAAATTCAAGAAAGACCAAAAAGTAGTTGCACTTACATTTGAGGGGTTAACGCCATGTACCATTGTAAGAGTTGGTTGGATTTTTATTACGGTACAGGTAGAGGAAACAAAACATCTGTATTCGATTACAAAAGGTAAGATAGTTCCTTTAGAAGAAGACAAACACTACTTATTAGAAGAGTGTATAAATGAAGAAGGTAACTTTGAAATAGGCGATGTGTTTGGTATTATTGATTCATCAAACTTAGAAAGTGTAAAGAAAGAATTTGCTAACAACGGTGAATTCGAGAAGAAAGATGGGCAATATTATACAAGACTTAAAACAGGTAGTGAGTTACTGAAACAATACTTCAACTAATATCTCACAAAGGGGTATCCAATATGATTGAGATGAAACAGGTAAAAGTAGGGAGAGACCAAAAGGAGTCTCTTTTTGTTTTAAATGGTGAAGGTGAAATTATATTAAGTACAGAGAAAAAGTCCATCTTAAACAGGTGGTGTAATCTATTAGGTATAGAGATACCGACTAATGTAAAAATAACAGAAGTAGACAATGTACATATAACTACATATCAAGTAGAGAAGACTGTCATGTGTAAGGAATTTATAGATAAGAAAGAAGTACCTTTAGGGGTATCTCCTTGTCTAACCTTTGTACCTATGAAAGACTGTGATGAATACATGGAAGTAATTGCTTACGTACATATTGACGAGAAAGTCACAACAATCTATATACCGCATGAAACTTCAAATGCATTTGTAGAGTTGTATACAGGAGAAGTAGACACTAGTGTAAAGTTACCATTTTTAAATTATAATTTCTAATTTCTAATAGGAGCGTGTGAAATTATGGCAAATAATATTGAAGCATATTGTGAAAATTGTGGAGACGAAACGCTACATTTTGCTGATGTAGATGGTTGGTATTGTGATGAATATGACTCAGAAAATAGAAGCATTTCTGCTAATCCATATGGTGGGCAAGATTACTAAATTAATGATGGCAAAAAGACCAGAACGTCTATTATTAGATGTTCTGGTCTTTTAATTGTTACTAAAAGCAACATGAGCATAGATATCCATCATTGTCTTCACATTGAGTGGCCTAAACGATTTTGTACTTCTTTTATCTTCGCTTCAAGCTTCAAATAATATGTTGATTTTCGGGTCCCTAGTAAAGTGAAAAATGATAGAATGAGAAAAATATTCATTAGCTTATTCCAGAATAGGGTGCGATTGTGGAACAACACAGGTAGAAAGTGAAGTAGTACGATGTAACGGAGATATGACATAGAAAAATTATTCTACAAAATGTAAGGTTATTTTTCTGGATCTACTATTAATCTGTAACTTTAGATAGTTATAAATCGCAAGTGTACTAGGCAGTGGGATTTTAACAGCAACAAAACAGAGATAATGAAAGTAAAAAGGTATCCTTCTTATTGGAGGATACCTTTTTAGCATAAAAAAAAGCATCTAGCAAAAGTACTAGATGCAAACAAAAACACAAGGGAAGATAAATGTCTTCCCTTTTCCCGTAAGTAATTATATCAAAAAAATTATAAAAAACTAGCTTTATTTTTTATATAATTGATGTGTGAGGCTATGATATTGTAGGATTACACTATTTTTATAGTGTTTTTTATTAAAAGGAGTGAATTATAGTGCTCAAAGTAAAGTTTTATGATTGGAAAAAACAACGTCCTAAAAAACATTATTTGCGTGTGCATGAAATTAGGATTTTCGAGTTAATTTTTTCAAAGGCAATTAGCGATTTTGAGATGGGATTAGGAGAGATTGAGCAAGTTACTGTTTACTGTTTAGCTAATGAAAACACTGATATTTCATATAACGTGAATAGATCTTTAGGGGAAATTCGTGTAGATGTTCCTTATGATTTTATGGGATTTTTAACACTTGATTCAGTTGAAGAGAAATACAACGAGTTTTGTAAACTAGTACGTCAATATGTTATCCCCGGACTTGAAGTAAACTCTACTCTCTCACCATCTATTGTTAGAGAGTATGTCGAAAAGTCTTTAGGAGAAATTGTGAAACAAAACTATGAAGGGATATTTTTAGTAGGGAAGACACCTAAAAAAAGCCCAAGCCGTAAGAAGATAGCGATATTAAAAGGGATTCATCGCGTCAAAGGTTTCCAGCTACGATGCGAGGTGTATGATGAAAAGGGTTTAAAGATTCGCGATCAGTTATTGGTGGAAGAGGTAGGTAACGAAATGGTGTATTCAAGATTTTTAGGCACATTAAAATGGGAAAATGAAAATTTAATTGTGGTCAAATCAAAATCCAGTAGTTGGAAAGAAGAAATTTATATTTAATAATAAAGTTATTATAGAAGAAATGATTTGTAGAAAGAAGAGAGGCTATTGGTTCTTCTTTATTTATGTGTATTCAATTAATGAAGGGAATTTTAAAGAAATGCTCGATATGATGTGATAACTATAATTTTACAAAATTGTATATAAAGCCTTATTTTCTGCTAATATATAATTAATAAATTCATATAATTGGAGTGATGAGATGCAGCCGTTAGAAAAGGAGATTCATTCTAATATGCTAAAAGTGTGGAGGATTCATGCTTTAATTGGGGCAGCGGTTATACTAGCAGTCGTAATTGCGTATTTCTTTTTTATGATTAACTTTAACTGGTGGGGCTGGTTGTTTGGATTGTTAGTAACAGGTGCTATTACATTTATCCCGCTTGATTATTTTGTGTTTCCAAATTTACGTCAGCGCTATTATAGTTACAGATTAAATGAAGAAGAGATTGAAATTCAAAAGGGAATGTTCGTTGTAAAGCGCGTGCTTATTCCGATGATCCGCGTGCAGCACGTTACAATTGAACAAGGGCCGATTATGAGAAAGTATAATTTAGCAGAATTACATATTTCAACAGCGGCAACTTCTCATAGTATTCCAGGTTTAACGAAAGAAGAAGCAGAGCAGTTGAAAAGACAAATTGGAGAGCTTGCGAAAGTGAGTGATGAGGGTGTATAAGAGGCAACATCCGATCACGATTTTGTTAGGTATTCGAATTGCGAGTTTGTTACCACTTATTATTCTTGTTATGTTTAAACCTGAAGAACAAGTGAAGCCTTGGTATTTATTTTATCTTTTCCTTCTGTTTGTTTTATTCATTATGGCTATTTTCTCAGCTGTAAAATGGTATTTTAAAGTGTACTGGGTTGAAAATAATATTTTACATATAAAACATGGTGTGTTCGTGAAGAAAGAAAGCTATTTAAATAAAGACCGTGTGCAAAATATTAGTACGTCTTCTAACGTTATTTATCAATTACTTGGACTTACGAAGCTAAATATTGAAGTAGCTGGCGGCGGTACTGAGCCAGAAGTGATGTTAGCGGGTATTAAAGAAGAAGAAGCGAAGGAACTAATTGCCTTATTACATAAAGAAAGAAGCGTTGTGAGTGAAGAGACGCCTGCGGAAGAAGAAAGTAAGACGATTTATCAGTTAACAGCGAAAGAAATTTTATTCGCATCTATTACATCTGGTAGATTCGGGTTAGTATTTTCTGGACTTCTTCTTATTTACTCAGAGTTTAATCAATTTCTACCAAAATGGCTCATAAATAAAGTGGAAGCGTATGTGATGGATAACGGTGTATATGAATTAATCGTTATGGCCGCGATTTTAATGGTAATTTCGTGGGTCATTTCTACAGCTGGCTATGCGTTAAAATATGCGAACTTTAAAATTGAGCGAAACAGAAATGAAATTCGTATCGTTCAAGGGCTATTTGATAAGAAAGAGTTTGTTTTAAAATTACACCGCATTCAAGCGATTACTGTGAAAGAAGGAATTCTTCGGCAGCCTTTCGGTTATTGTTCTGTCGAAGTGGAAGTCATTCAAAGTATAGAATCCGCCGGGGATGAAGTGATGTTACATCCTTTTATGAAGAAGAAAGATGTGCAGCAGTTACTCGCATATTTACAGTTGCCGTATGAAATAGAAGAAGCAATCGTTCATTTACCGAAGGCTGCATTGCGTCGTTATGTCGTAATGGGCTGGATTACAAGTGCTGTGCTCGCAATGCCGATCGCCGGTGCGAGTATATATTTTAAACAACATACTGCGCTGTTCGTTCTTATACCGTTATTTATTGTATTTACGTTACTTGCATACGCTAGATATAAAAGTGGTGGATATATGATACGAGAAAATCAGTTAGTAATGGTGTACCGAGGCCTTGCGAAATATACAGGGATCATGCGAAGAAGGCATGTTCAAGCAGTAGGATATAATCAGTCGCATTTTCAAAAGAAAGACGAGTTATGTACAGCTGCCGTATCGGTAGCGGGACATGGTTATGAAGTGAAGCATATGCGAAAAGAAGACGCGCTTCGCATATATAATTGGTACAAAGAAAAAGGAAACACCAGTGTGTAATGGTGTTTCCTTTTTTGTGTCGTCATTTGTCGATAAGTCGATATATTCAAAAAATCGCTGATATAATTTGAGTTGCGCCGATATATTTCAAAAATCGCTGATATATTTCGAGTTGCGCCGATATATTCGAAAAATCGCCGATATAATTTCACATACCGAAGGCTCCGAACTACGAAACCTAAACTAACACATCAAAAGTAGTCACGAACGACGGGCGAGAGAAAATGCTTTTTTGCTGTTCTGCATGTGGATGCGCCTGTGCTTGTCCTTCTGCTTGTGCAGGGCGTTTTTTATGAGCGTTTTCGAATGAACGTGATTCTGTCCAGTCTTTAAAGTTTTGCTCTGTTTCCCACATCGTTAAAATGACATATGTATCATTACTTAATGGGCGAAGAACGCGGATTGCTTGGAAACCAGGTTCGTTTTCGATAAGACCAGCGCGGTTTTTAAAACGGTTTTCAAATACAGGGCGACCTTCGTCTGTTACAGAAATGTTGTTACAAACGATGTAGCCAGGTTGTCCTTTAAATTCTCCAACAGCGTCTAATACGTCATATTGAAGTGAGGATTCTACAGATTCTTCAGTATTTTCTTTATAAAACATATCTTTTTCGTTATTTTTTGCAGTGAAATGCGCTTGTTCTAGAGGTGTTTCGTATGAAATAATAGCCTTCATTTTAATGCCCCCTTTATAAGTTTGTCTCTATTATATCAACTCTTGTGAAAAACTTCGAAGATTATATACATAAAGATAGTCCTTTTTCAAATAATAAATGTACCATCATTTGGAAAGAAGGCCGATGTATGAAGAAAGCAAAGTGGACTTTATTAGGCGGGTTAGCAACGTTTGTAGTAGCGATTGTACTTTATAAACTTATTGTGTTAGCTGGTGGCTATATGATGGATGAAAAGCAGCTTGTTTTCCACTCTTCATCACGTATCGTTGACCAGAAAGGAAAAGAAATTACGAAGTTATATGTGGAAAATAGAGAGCTCGTGCCGATCGAAGAAATTCCAAAGTACGTGCAGCAAGCATTTATTGCTGTGGAAGATTCGCGTTTTTATGAGCATCAAGGAATTGATTACCCTTCTATATTTCGGGCGCTTTATAAAGACGCTTTAGCTGGAGAGAAGGTAGAAGGCGGTAGTACAATTACGCAGCAACTAGCTAAAAATGTCTTTTTAACTCGCGAAAAAACATTTACGCGTAAATTGAAAGAGGTCGCAATTTCTCTTCAATTAGAGCAAAAATATACGAAGCAGCAAATTCTTGAAATGTACATGAACCATATTTATTTTGGTCACGGGGCATATGGTATTCAAGCGGCGGCTAAATTGTATTTTAATAAAAATGTAGAAGATTTAACAGTGGAAGAGGGAGCTATGCTTGCAGGGCTTCCGAAAGCGCCAAATGGCTATTCACCGTACTTATCTCCTGAGAAGAGTAAAGAGCGCCGTGATCTTGTTTTGTCACTTATGCATAAACAAGGCTATTTAACAGCGGAAGATAGTGTTCGTTACCAAGGAAAAACAATCGCTCTTTATAAAAATGCAGATGAACGTGAACTCGCATATATGCCGTATATCGATATGGTTATAGATGAAGCAGCGCGTTTATACGGTTTATCGCATCAAGAAGTACTGCGCGGAGGATATACGTTTGTCGTACCAATGGATGAAAAAGTTCAAAAGGTAGCATATAACCAGTTTCAAGATGCGAGAAATTTCCCTGGTAAAGAAAACGGGGCGCAAGGTGCATTTTTATTAATGGATAACCAGACTGGCGGAATTAAAGCCGCGATTGGTGGAAGAGAGTATGTTCCGAGAGGGCTTAATCGTGTTTTTGCAAAAAGGCAGCCGGGTTCTGTTTTAAAGCCACTTATCGTATATGGACCAGCACTTGAGACGAAGAAATATAATCCATATTCTTTATTAACGAATGAAAAAAGTTCGTTTGAAGGCTATGAACCTCGAAATTATAATCATGAGTATACGAAAGAGATGACGATGTACGATGCGGTATTAGAATCAGCAAATGTGCCAGCTGTATCTTTATTAAATGAATTAGGGGTAGATGAGGGAAAGCAATATTTAGAGAAAGGGAATGTTCATATTTCGGACTCAGGTTTAAGCACAGCACTTGGCGGGCTAAAAAACGGCGTTTCTCCATTTGATCTTGTTAAAATGTACCGCTCTTTTTTAGCAAACGGGAATATTATCGAACCGCACGTTATTGATAAAGTGTTAAATAGACACGGGGCAGTCATTGGAGAATCATCAAAAGCTGAAACGAAAGTCTTTTCAAAGCAAACGGCATGGTATATGACAAAGATGCTTGAAGGAGTTGTGAAAGAAGGTACGGCGAAAGCTGGCGTATATAATGGAGCTTTAGCTGGAAAAACAGGCACAACTTCACTGCCGAATGATGATCATGGTGCGCGCGATATGTGGTTTGTTGGATATACACCGAATTTAGTAGGTGCAGTTTGGATTGGCTATGACCGCACCGATAAAGAGCATCAATTACAAGATGGAAATGCATCGGCAACGATGTTATTTAAAAAAATTTTAACGAAAGCAAATATACAAGATAAAGCGAGTTTTCATAGGCCAAAAGGTGTTGAAACAATTGGACTGCCAATTCGTTTAGATAAGATTCAAAACGTGGAAGCAAAACTAGCATTTAGTCCTTTCGGTTTATTTGCGATGAAACTAAGCTGGACGCCGCTTCCTGATGAGAGAATTATGTACCGGATTTATAAAGTTGAAAAAGGAATTCATACTCACGTTGGGACGGTAAAAGGAACAGGAAAATATGAGGAAAAGTTTATTAATATATTCTCAAAATCAAGTTTTTACGTTGTGCCATATAACACACAAACGAACCGTGAAGGAGAAAAGTCAAAAGTAGCTAAACCGTAGTTTTTCTCTGTGCTATAATAAGAATGTTGTGAAAATAGTAAACGGTTTTACGAACGTTTGTGTCAATTTAATGAACAACGTACATAATGTTATGCATTTTGTTTTTACAAGCTGTATAGTAAAAAAAGATAAATATCGGAATAGAGCATATTTAAAGAAAAAGCATTGGTAAGGAAGGGAGCTAGGGTCTTGGTAAGAACTATAAATGAGACATTTTTAAAAGCATGTAGGGGGGAACGCACGGAGTATGTACCAGCATGGTATATGCGTCAAGCAGGTCGTTCACAGCCGGAATATAGAAAGATAAAAGAGAACTATTCTTTATTTGAAATTACACATAATCCAGAGTTGTGCGCTTACGTTACAAAGTTGCCAGTTGATCAATATAATGTAGACGCAGCAATTCTTTATAAAGATATTATGTCACCACTACCTGCAATTGGTGTTGATGTTGAAATTAAATCTGGTATTGGTCCAGTTATCGATAATCCAATCCGTTCTTTACAAGACGTAGAAAAATTAGGGGAAATCAATCCAGAAGATGATGTACCTTACATATTAGATACAATTCGTTTATTAACGACAGAAATGTTAGATGTACCGTTAATCGGTTTTTCAGGAGCTCCATTTACGTTAGCGAGCTATATGATTGAAGGCGGTCCTTCTCGTAACTATCATAATACGAAAGCGTTTATGTATGCAGAGCCGAAAGCTTGGTTCGCTTTAATGGATAAGCTTGCAGATATGGTTATTACATATTTAAAAGCGCAAATTAATGCAGGAGTAAAAGCGGTTCAAATTTTCGATTCTTGGGTTGGAACAGTAAATGTAGCGGATTACCGCATATTTATTAAACCAGCAATGGAACGTATTTTTGCAGAAGTTCGCACGATGGGTGTTCCAATGATTATGCACGGCGTTGGGGCAGGACACTTAGTGAATGAATGGCATGACTTACCTCTTGATGTAGTCGGTTTAGATTGGCGCTTATCAATTGAAGAAGCACGCACGCGTGGTGTTCATAAGGCGGTACAAGGAAATATGGACCCTTCATTCTTATTAGCACCTTGGCCTGTTATTGAAGAACATGTAAAAGGTATTTTAGATCAAGGGATGAAGCAGCCAGGTTACATCTTTAACTTAGGTCACGGCGTATTCCCAGAAGTAAATCCAGATACATTAAAACGCTTAACTACATTTATTCATGAGTACTCTAAAGAACAGTTAGCGAAGTAAAGGAGATTGTCTGTATGAAAAAGAAAATTGGTTTGCTTGTAATGGCATACGGAACGCCATATAAAGAAGAAGATATTGAACGTTACTATACACATATTCGCAGAGGAAGAAAGCCAAGTCCTGAAATGCTAGAAGATTTAACAGAGCGTTACCGTGCAATTGGTGGTATTTCTCCTTTAGCTACTATTACATTAGAGCAAGCTAAAAAGTTAGAGACGCGTTTAAATGAAATGCAAGATGAAGTAGAGTACCACATGTATCTTGGTTTAAAACATATTGAACCGTTCATTGAAGATGCAGTACAAGCTATGCATAAAGATGGAATAGAAGATGCAATTGCACTCGTTCTTGCCCCTCACTATTCTACTTTTAGTGTGAAGTCGTATGTAGGACGAGCGCAAGAAGAAGCAGAAAAACTTGGAAACTTAACAATTCACGGCATTGATAGCTGGTATAAAGAACCGAAATTTATTCAGTATTGGGTCGATGCAGTGAAAGGTATATATAACGGTATGTCAGAAGCAGAACGTGAAAAAGCTGTGTTAATCGTATCTGCACATAGCTTACCAGAAAAAATTATCGCACTCGGCGATCCATATCCAGATCAATTAAATGAAACAGCTGACTATATTGCACGCGGTGCTGAAGTAGCAAATTATGCAGTTGGCTGGCAAAGTGCCGGAAATACACCAGATCCTTGGATTGGTCCAGATGTACAAGATTTAACGAGAGAACTAAATGAAAAGTACGGATACAGTTCATTCGTATATGCACCAGTTGGATTTGTTGCGGAACATTTAGAAGTTTTATATGACAATGACTTTGAGTGTAAAGTTGTAACGGATGAAATTGGCGCGAAATATTATCGTCCAGAAATGCCAAACGCATCGGACGCATTTATCGACTGTTTAGCAGATGTTGTATTAAAGAAAAAAGAATCTGTAATGTAAGTAGAAAGGGGGAGCTTACTTGAGGGAAAAAGTTGTGATCATCGGCGGTGGCATCACAGGATTAACAACAATGTATAACTTACAAAAAGAAATTCGTGAAAAAAACTTGCCGATAGATGCATTGCTTATAGAAGCGTCCGGTAAACTTGGCGGGAAAATTCAAACCGTTCAAAAAGATGGATTTACAATTGAACGTGGCCCTGATTCTTTCTTAGCAAGAAAAGAGAGCGCAGCTAAATTAGTGAAAGAATTAGGACTTGATGCTGAACTTGTAAATAATGCGACCGGTCAATCGTTCGTTCTCGTAAACAATCGGTTACATAAAATGCCGAGCGGTTCAATGATGGGAATTCCAACGCAAATTACGCCGTTTCTATTTTCCGGATTGTTCTCCCCAATTGGTAAACTAAGAGCTGGTTTTGATCTGTTAATGCCTAGATCAAAGCCAGTATCTGACCAATCACTCGGGCAGTTTTTCAGGCATCGCCTTGGAAATGAAGTCGTTGAAAATTTAATTGAGCCATTATTATCTGGTATTTATACAGGGGATATTGATGAAATGAGTTTAATGTCAACATTCCCTCAAATTTATCAAATTGAACAGGAGCATCGTAGTATTTCACTCGGTATGCGTACGCTCGCTCCAAAGCAAGAGAAGGCTGAATTGAAAAAGGGAATCTTTAAAACTGTGAAAAACGGTTTAGAATCTATAGTAGAATCTCTTGAAGTGAAGATTCCTAATGATATGGTAATGAAGGGAACTCGTATTGAAAAAGTTGCAAAACTTGGTGATAGTTATACGATTACTCTTAGTAACGGAAAAGAAATGGAAGCAGACGCGATTGTAGTTACAGCACCGCATAAAATATTGCCGTCTATGTTTGCGCAGTACAAGCAGTTTCGTTTCTTCCGTAACATTCCGTCTACATCAGTTGCAAACGTGGCACTTGCTTTCCCGAAGTCTGCAATTCAGCGTGATATTGATGGTACGGGATTTGTCGTATCAAGAAATAGTGATTACACGATTACAGCGTGTACGTGGACACATAAAAAATGGCCACATACAACGCCAGAAGGAAAGGCACTTCTTCGTTGTTACGTTGGACGACCTGGTGATGAAGCGATTGTTGAACAAACTGACGAAGAAATTGTGCAGCTTGTATTAGAGGACTTACAAAAGACAATGGATATTACAGAGGATCCAGAGTTTACAATTGTAAGCCGCTGGAAAGAAGCGATGCCTCAATATACAGTTGGCCATAAAGAGCGAATGAAAAAGCTCACAACATTTATGGAGAATGAGTTGCCAGGTGTGTATTTGGCAGGTAGTTCTTACGCTGGTTCTGGTCTTCCGGCTTGTATTGAGCAAGGTGAGAGAGCCGCAAAGCATGTAGTATCTCATTTAGAGAAGGTAGCAGAAACGGAATTAGTAGCGTGGTAAGAAAAGCATCCTAATATTTTTAGGGTGCTTTTCTTTTTAAAGGTAAGATTAATTTTTTGTAAAACTTGTCGAAATATAGTTCTTTATAAAGAACTATTTGCTATGATAGAAATGCCGAGAAAATATGAAATAAAGAGAGGGAGATGGCTGTGAAGAAAGTCGTAAGTATTTTTTTATCATTGATACTATTGATTTCATTTACTGGTACTTTAGCACATGCAGAAGGAAATACTTCTATGTCAGTGCAAGATGCAATTCAAGTATTTAAGCAGCAAGGGAAAACGAAGGGGATAGTGGAAGGATATATCGTTGGGTATACGCAAAGTCCTTCTAAATACACGAAAAATCCGGCTAAGTTTGACGACACAAACGTGGCAATTGCCGATTCGCCAAACGAAACGAATCCAGACAAAATCATGCCTGTTCAGTTGCCAAAAGGCGATGTGAGATTGGCTGTAAACGTGAAAGACCATCCTGAAAATATCGGGAAGAAAGTTAGCTTGACAGGGACGCTTGAATTATATTTTAGTAGCCCAGGTTTAAAATCAGTAACAGCTCATAAGTTTTACGGAGAAGAACAAAACCGTGTTAGCGATGTAGTGGCTTCACCAAATGGCGGGGAAGTTGCGAAAGGAACAGCGGTAACATTAACAACGAATACAGAAGGAGCAACAATCTACTATACGTTAGATGGCTCTAATCCTACAAATAAAAGTGTTCGTTATAACGGACAAATTGTAGTGAATGAAAATAGTGTAGTGAAAGCAATCGCAGAAAAAGAAGGGCTTACTTCTTCAGCGATTTCAACATTTTCATTTATTATCGTAAACAATGAACCAGTTCGTATTCATGATATTCAAGGGAAATCACATATTTCTCCTTACAATGGGAAGAAAGTAAACAATGTGGAAGGCGTTGTAACAGCGCTTGATAAAAACGGTTTTTATATAGAAGATAATCAGCCGGATAATGATCCAGCTACTTCAGAAGGTATGTACGTATACAAAAAAGATGTGAATGTAGCGGTAGGAGACCTTGTCCAAGTTGATGGAGAAGTAGAAGAATATGTTGGGCCTGGATATGCAGAACGCTTTGAAACAGACTTAACGACGACAGAAATTAAAGCGAGTCGCATTGGTGTAATCGCAAAAGATCAGACTTTACCAGAAGCGATTGTATTAGGAGAAAACGGAGTGAAAATCCCAGATCAAATTATTGATAATGATGGATTTGGTCTATTTGATCCGAACGAAGATGCAATTGATTTTTATGAGAGTGTAGAAGGCATGCGCGTTACGATGCCAACACCAAAAATTATCGCTCCTCAGAAAAATGGTAACTTATATGTAACAGTAGAAAATGGTGGGGATAAAGTTATAACGAAGTATGGCACACCGCTATTAGATAAAGAGCAATTAAACCCAGAGCGTCTTTCTGTAAAAGTACCTCGTGATTATGTCGCGAAAGTAGGAGATACGTTCACTGGTAATATAACAGGCGTAGTAGGATATGACTACGGTGCGTTCCGCATTTCGCCAGTAACGGAATTACCATCTGTAGTGGACGGTGGATTTAAACAAGTAGGGGCAAATATTCAACCGCGTCTTGATAAGTTAACAGTTGCTACATATAATATTGAAAACTTCTCAGCGAATAAGAAAGAAACAACAGATGAAAAAGTAAAAGCGTTAGCGTATTCTATTAAATACAATTTAAAAATGCCAGATATTATCGGTGTAGAGGAAATGCAAGATAATAACGGATCGATTAATGACGGTACAACAGATGCTTCATTAAGCGCAAAACGTATCATTGATGCAGTGGTAGAAATTCGTGGTCCGAAGTATGAGTATGTAGAAATCGCTCCAAACAACAATCAAGACGGAGGAGCACCAGGAGCTAACATTCGCGTCGGTTTCTTCTATAACCCATCACGCGTGAAATTAGCAGCAGTACCGAAGTTACTTGATAAAAATGTTGTTCGTATCGGAGACGAAAATTCATTATTTGAAAGTACACGTAAACCGTTAGCGGCAGAATTTACGTTCCAAGGACAAAACGTTGTTGTCGTTGCAAATCACTTAAACTCAAAAATAGGAGATGCAACGCCATTTGGAAAAGTACAGCCGCTCGTATTAAAGAGTGAAGAAAAACGAGTTCAATTAGCACAAGAAGTGAATCATTTCGTACAAGGTATTCAGAAAAAGAATACAAATGCACCAGTTGTTGTATTAGGTGATATGAATGACTTTGAATTCTCCAAACCTTTAGAAGCACTAGAGGGAACGATATTAAAAGATATGTTAAACACAGTGCCGAAAGAGAATCGTTACACGTACATTCATGAAGGTAACGCACAAGTGCTAGATCATATTTTAGTAACAAATAACATTGTACAGCACACAATTGTAGACCCAGTACACTTAAACTCAAACATTATGAAAGAACATGGACGTGTAAGTGACCACGATCCAGTACTTGCTCAAATTGATTTGAAGAAGGCTTCTTAAAGTAGGGGAACGCTTAGGTAACTAAGCGTTCTTTTTTGTTTTTACATCGTCATATAATTATGACGATAGAATTCCTTTTTTTGTAATATGGTGATAAAATTAATTGAATATTTAGTTTTCGGAAGAGGGGCTAAAGATGCAAGCGTTAATAAGTGGGAAATTAATGAATCAAATCGCAATCTTTTTTAGTAGTATTGTCATGATTCAGTTTATAGCCGAGATAACAGGACTTACACAGAATTTAGATATTACGTATAACCTAATAAATACAGCAAGTTCTTATATAACATTTAGTTTGGCAGTCATTTTTACTTTAATAGGAGCAAGAAGAGAATTGAGTAAATATGCAATTATTTCATTATGTTTAGTTGTAGGTACTAAAGCAATTTATTTTGCGGCGGTTGTTATTTTATGGGGGGTGGCTGGTACGCCGTAAATGAATAAAAAACCTAATTTCCAAGATAAAATGTGGAAATTAGGTTTTTTATGCTTGAAACGCTTTTCTACACCGATCTCTTCTTTGCAGTCTTCTTCTATATTTTTTTCTATCGCGCTTTACTCCTTGTATATACATGAATAAGCTAACGAGGAGGAAGAAGGTACATTGTATTGTTAAAATATATGGTGACATGCCATGCAGCGGTTGCCTTGGATCATATAAATGAATAGGTGCCCCGCCTATTGTAGGGAATATCGTATTTAGCAGGATGTAAGGAATGGCGGTAGTTGTAAATGGAAATAGAAGCGCCATATAATCTTTTTGTGACCATGCAGATGCAGCAAGTCCTAAAAGAGCCATTAAACCTGCAAATAAAAAATTAATTCCGATATATACAGTAATGTAAGTGATGGGAGTATCGTAATATAAGTTTGCGAACATCCCGTTATCATTTATAATGCCTGAACCAGCCGTCGGTTCTCCGTCTGGAATGGTTAATTTGCAAAATAATAATGATAAGATGAATGGAAACGTATAAAGGGTCCCTCCGCAAAAAAATGTAACGATATATTTCATTACTGAATAAGGAAATATAGAAATTTCTTTACTGACAAACGGTTTAAAACCATCTGATTTATCCGAGTTGTAACTTGTACTAAAGGGAAGGCTCGCAATAACTGGCATTAATAACAAATAAACATCCATTTCATTGCCACGAAATCCAATCCATTTAATATCCGTTGATATAGGTCCATTCGCAGCATCTCCTAAATAACGAATTACAAAATAATAATGATAAATACAAATAAGAACGAATCCACTAAACATAATAATTAAAGAAACACGATTACAAAAAGCTTGCTTTATATTTAAACGAAGCGCACGCATCATGACTAAAAAAGCCTCCACTATTTTGATAAACTTGTCTATTTTCTATATTACTATTAATTGTAAGGATTTTCTTGTTTTTTTATTTGTTTATTAGAAAAAGAGTGATTTTGTTGTTGTTAGGTAAGGTTTAACTGTAGAAGAAGATTGTCAGAGTGAAAGGAAAAGAGAGGACATATGG
>NZ_JBFPJI010000105.1:0-11109 GCF_040838205.1 Bacillus sp. S4 | reverse complement strand
GCCCTTATCTTGAAGGCTGTTCAAAACAGAAATGGATTGCGAACGCTTAGTCATTTAAGAATCCCACCCGTCAATCCGTAAGGATTCGGGCTTGCGACTTTAGTCGTGGGAATCTCAAATACGAATATATAAGTTCCAATGTTTTTCTTAAATTAGAAGTCCATCCTAATGCATAGATGGAATATACAATATCAAAATGTTCTTCTGGAATATTTAGCTCCTCTTCCATCGCACCACATATTAACTTTGGATTCCAATCTTTTAGCGTTTCATTTGCTGTTTCAATTTGTGTCTCTGAAAGATCGAGCCCCCACAACTCTTTCGCACCACGCTCCGCCATATATTCCAAAGAATGTCCACTACCACATCCGATATCTAGAACCGTTTTATTCTCAATTAAATCAAACAAATGAATTTCATCTTCTGATGCCGTATACGGTCCATATTTAGGTAAACAATCTACTTGAAAAAAATGAGGTGCTACTACGTCCCAACACTTTTTATTCACTTGTAACATTTCTGTTTGTTCCATACTTTGCATTCCCCCTTCGTTCTCTTCCACCAGTACTTTTTATACGTGATGGCCTCATTTTCCTTTCAGATTGATGATATTCGCTAACAAAAAAAGAGTAGCTTCTCAGCTACTCCCTTTTCTTACGATGCATGCTCATCTTTCTTCTTCTTCATTAACGCTCTCTTCTTCATCGCCTTCGTCAAGTATCCACCTTTAAACGAACGGATTTCATAAGAAGACATAAACGCTTTCGGTGCAATTTCATTAATAATTTCTAAAAGTTCTTTTTCTCTTGAACGCTTCGCAACGATATCTAAGCGATAACGTATAGAATTTATTCCTTCACCTTCAAATACTGTAACGCCAAATCCAGAGTGGCGTAATTCATTTACTAATTCATTACAACGGTCTAGTAAACTAACTTGATACGTAATATATCCAATTGCTAATTTATTCTCTATATAACCGCCTAATAATAGTCCCGCACTAAAGCCGATGACATAGGCAACAATGTTCATCCAATTTGATAAATCTTGAAATACAATACCTAAACTGACAATGTAAATTGCTCCTTCTAACAATCCTACACCTGCAGCGGATCTTGTTTGATTCTTTACAAGCAAAATCGTACGGATTGTTAAAGTTGGAACGTAAATAATTTGAAGCACAAAAATAAGTAACGCTTGTAACATTGGTATCCACCTCTTTCGCAAATTCTTTTGTCATGATAACATACATAAGCTTTAGAAATCGATGGGTTTTTTAATTTTTTTTCATACTATTGAAATGCCTCAAAAATAAGCGTATTATATTTGGCGTAAATCCGATAAATACCAGTAAATCACTCGTATTATATCATTTATTTTTAAACGCAAAAAAGGAACCAGATTAGGTCCCTTTCCTCATAACTCTATGTTTTTCGAAGCATGTTCTCTTTGTTTCTCTTCTTCTTTTACTAGCTGCATATTTGCATAGGCTAAATTCGCAATCATTAAAAAGTGTCCACCTAATATTCCAGTACCAAATGCCCACATTTCCATTTCATGCTCAATTTCATACATAATGATAGCCCCTAATATTGCGGCTGCAAATCGGTTTAGAACTCCTAATCCAGGAGCCTTTTCTTTCATCACAATACTTCTTCCTAATTTTTCAACTCTGCGAGCTAATAACCAAAGACAGTATGCACTTACAGCTAATCCAATACCGAATCCTGTCACTTGTTTTCCAAACGGAGTAACCGCCCACATTAGTAGTAAACCACTAAAGATCGTATACAATTGTAATCGATATACACGTAAGGCTACTTGAATCAAAATATCCGCTCCTAATTTCACATTTTATTATGTGTCAGAAGAAAAGCAGCAACTTACACAGTTGCTGCTTTCTCTTGTTCTTGTTCATGATCCATTTTTTGAATTTCAACACGTTTAATTTGATAAGCATCTTTTTCTAACACTTTAAATTCATAGCCTTCTGCTTCAACGCATTGTCCTTCTTCGATTTCATGATTTTGCATCATAATCCATCCACCGATTGTATCTACATCGTCTTCTTCAATGTGTAATCCAAACAAATCTTTTACTTCTGTGATAAGCACTTTTCCATCAACAATTTTATGATACTCGTTCACATGTTGAATTGGTGGTGCTTCATCTTCATCATATTCATCACGAATTTCGCCGACGATTTCCTCCAATATATCTTCAAGCGTTACAATTCCAGCTGTTCCTCCGTACTCATCATATAAAACAGCCATTGGAATTCGCTTCTTCTGCATTTGCAGTAATAAATCATGAATTGGAGTCGTTTCCATAACTTCAATAATCGGACGCATATACGTGCGAATCGATGATAAATCTTCTTGATCGTTGTTCATATATCGAATAAAGAAATCTTTTACATTGACCATACCGATAATATCATCTTTATCTTCTCCAAAAATCGGATAACGTGTGTATCGTTCATTTTGGATTACTTTCATGTGTTCTTCTACTGAATCTTCAAGATAGAAACCAACGATTTCTGTACGCGGTACCATGATTTCTTTCGCAATGCGATTATCAAATTCAAAGATATTATTTACATACTTGTATTCAGCTTGATTAATTTCTCCACTTTCGTAGCTCTCTGAAAGAATAAGACGTAACTCTTCTTCTGTATGAGCTACTTCATGTTCAGAAGCTGGCTTCAAACCGAATAAACCAGTTACAACACGAGCAGAACCATTCAATACCCAAATAAATGGATACATAACTTTATAGAATATCATTAACGGACCTGCTAATAACAATGTCACTTTTTCAGCTTTTTGAATTGCCATCGTTTTCGGAGCTAATTCCCCAACTACAACGTGCAAGTACGTCATCGTCATAAATGCAAGACCAAATGTTACTACTGATGAGATAGAAGGATTTAAGTTCCATTTCTCAAATAACGGGTGTAATAATTTTTCTATCGTCGGTTCACCTAACCAACCAAGTCCCATCGCTGTAACTGTAATACCTAATTGACAAGCAGATAAATATTCATCTAAATTTGTTGTTACCTTTTTCGCTGCTAACGCACCGCGTTTCCCTTCCGCAACAAGCTGATCAATGCGACTTGAACGTATCTTAACAATCGCAAACTCTGCTGCTACGAAAAATCCAGTAAATGCGATTAAAATCGCAACCATGACTAAATTAAATATTTCCAATGAATCCCCTTAGTTAAAAAACTAAGGTGTCCACCTCCTGTATACTATAATGTTTTCTTATTTGTTCGTTAGAAAACATAGCCCGATACAAAAATTAAAGAGGTCGGATTTCACTTATTCTATAATAATAGAATAAGTGTCTGTATTAAAGCTGTCGTTTGACCTGATAAAGATTTCGATATTTTTTCACGTTGTGAATCAGTCAATTCATCTAAAAGAGGCTTTAACTCCGTTAGCTCTGCTTCTAATCTATGAATATGGTCTGTCACTTCATTCACTTGTTTCGAAACGTGTTCATTGATACCGAGCAGCTTTTTCTTCTCCTCGATTCTCTCTTTAATCTCACAAAGCGGCATATGCATTTCTTTGCACTTCTCAATAAATTGTAATGTCTCAAATGCTGTTTCGTCGTAATAGCGATAATTAGATTGAGATCGCTCCGCTTTTAAGATTCCTAGATTCGTATAATAATCAATCGTTCGTTTCGACACGTGAGCCATGAGAGCCAACTGTCCGATTCGATACACCTTCCCAACGATCTTCCCCCCCTTGTTTATATTACTATTATCATACAATACATAAACTGTACAGTCAAACGTGACGGTTTGTTATTCACATTGTATACACAATTCCATAACGCTCTACAATAATCAGAAAATTAAGTTATAATATCATTATAAAAGAAGAAGGGAGGCTACGCTCATGTACTACAACACTTCATTCGAAAACGATCAACCTGTAGGCCGTCTATAATCTAAGACGGGCATTCATATAATAAAGTGAAACTTTAATCAGTGGGGGTTTTCTTCATCCCCCACTGATTATTAGCCTTCACCAATCGGGCATTTACGGGCAGTTGATCCACCGCCTAACTTCTTTGCTTTCGCTGAATTTTGAGGTGGGAGTTTTACTGCCCGTTAATGCGGGACAAGTGCGCTATGCCTCGTCTTAGGGAATAAATCATAACCCTAAAAATAGACGGAGGTCATTCAAATGAAACAAACAATTTTAGGAGCTATATGTTTATCACTAGCAGCAAGTATTTGGGGAGGTATGTACGTCGTTAGTAAATACGTACTCGACTTTATCCCGCCACTTACACTCGTTTGGCTACGCTTTATTATCGCTTTTGTTGTTTTATATGTGATTTTGAAAACAACTGAAAAAAAGCAAAAGAAAAAAGTAACCATACACAAAAAAGATTGGCTATTATTCGCTTGGATTGGCTTCATCGGATACTTCATTTCGATTACATGTCAATTCATCGGGACAAAATTATCCGACGCTCATACAGGCTCTTTAGTAACATCAGCTACACCTGCATTTATGGTTATATTTGCAGCGCTTATTTTAAAAGAAAAACTAACCACTCGTAGACTTTTATCTACTATCATAGCGACAATCGGTGTCATTATCGTTATCGGATGGGATATTGAAATCGGCTCCTATTTTATCGGTACAATCATTTTAGTTGGAGCCGCTATTACTTGGGCTTTACTATCCATTTATGTAAAAATCGCTTCAGTCCGATTTTCATCTTTAGTTATTACAACGTATGCAATATTCTTTTCACTCTTTTTTATTACACCTTTTATGATATGGGAATTCCAATCAAGTCCTATTGAACATATAAACATGTACGTACTATTAGGCGTACTCTATTTAGGTATCGTCTCAACCGCAGGTGCATTTTTCCTTTGGAATAAAGGATTAGAATTAATGGATGCTAGCATCGGTTCATTATTTTTCTTCTTCCAACCTATCGTCGGTTCAATACTTGGCTGGCTCCTATTAAATGAGACGTTAAGCAGTAACTTTTTCATTGGTGGTATCCTTATTATATGTAGTGTTCTAATTACTACTTTTGAAAAGCAAAAATAGTATAAAAAAACAGGCAGAGACTTAGTCTCTGCCTGTTCGTATAAATATCCAAACTATTTCACTCCATACTCTTTACGCAGACCAATGCGCTGGTCGAGACAACACTTTCGGTAATTTCGTATGTTTGTCCCCTTTCGCCGCATTAATTTGGACTTGCGTAAGAAAAATACTATTGGTAAAATCTGCTCCTCTAATATCTGCATCTCGCAAATCTGCTCCGATGAGATCCGCTCCCCTTAAATTTGCATCTCGTAAATTAGCCGCAATAAGATAAGCTCCTCTTAAATTTGCTCCTTGTAAATCCCTCTTTTTAAGGTTAGCTCCCATAAGATCTGCTCCGCGGTGACTGATTCGTTTTTTACGTGCAGCATTCATTTCCTTCCATACTAATTCACTCGTCTCTAGAAGGAGAATGTTCACTTCTGCACGGTGTAATGACACATTTACTTCCATTAACTCATCTGGACTTAAATTAGAAAGACGCTCAGTCTCTTCAATTGCTTCCTTCAGCTCTTTATGAATTGTCTGCGTCGCCTTTAATAGAATAGCCTCATTCAAATACCACAGCATTTCATGAAGCTGATGCATAACCGGAAAAGCATCATACATTTCTCTCGCATGCTCGGCATCTTTCCGCCAATCAATTCCTTTAAACGTAACTTGAGAAATCTTTTGTCCAGCACCGAAACATTCAAATACTGTACAACCTTTATACCCTTTTCCTCTAAGATCTCTATGTATACTACATTTATAATCTGATTGTAAATTTGTACAAGGTTTACCACCATCTTTATTCACCGCAAAATCTACTGATGCTGCAAACGGTAATGCCACACAACATAATCCAAAACATTTTTCACAATCTGCTTTTAAACTATTGTGATTTACATCCTCTTCTACATGAAAATAATCGTTATTATTAGTCAAAATATATACCCCCTGTTGTCTTTTGACTATTTCATAATATTCCAACTGCACTAAATAATCAATTTAAAAACAAATGGACCTATTTCATTTCAAACAACAACATAATCCATTTATTTCTTTTCATTTAAAAAGGACACACACTACAATATTAATTATAATTAAATTAAGAACTTTCGAATAACAAGGAGGATTACGATGGCATTAGAAATGAAAACAAACTGTCAAATTTGCGACCATTCCCTTCAGCCCGATTCTGAAGCATACATATGCGTGTATGAATGTACATTTTGTGCACCATGTACAGAGGAAAGACAAAACGTTTGCCCGAATTGTGGCGGCGAGTTAGTACGTAGACCGAAAAAGAAATAATAAAAAGGCAAAAACGAACAGGAATATGTTCATTTTTGCCTTTTTATTTAACCTTTAAAATTACTTCTATTATTGATTTAAATGATTTTTAACTGCTCTTATAACCAATTCATGATCTACTTCTGGTGGTAATCCTGAGACTGTTATCATCCCAATAACCCCTACGTTTTTTATTTGGATAGGAAAGCATCCACCAAACGCAGCATATTCCGAGCCATCTAAACGGTATTTTTCATGATATGGAACTCCGCTTATTTCACTTTCTATCTGCATATAATACGAGCTATGATTATGCAGGGAAACGACCCGTTTTTTACGCTCAATCCATTTCGTATTTTCCTCAGTTGTCCCTGTCATCTTGAAATGAAATAATTGCACACCATTTTTTGCTATATCAACAGCAATCAATTTCCCCTCTCGCTTTGCTGTTTCAACGATAAATAAACCTAATTGCAAGGCATCTTCATTTGTAAAAGAGGAAAATTGAAGTGTTTCCTCCTCTATTAAAATTTGTTTACTTATTTCACTCAAATTTGAAGTGCTCATATCTTTAACCTCCCTAATCGTTTTATACCACATTGGCATTTTTTGAAATTCTCTATAGTACCGTAAAGCTTGTTTTCTTCTTACTGGTGCTATTATGAATTATATTTAACTCATTAAAAATGTATGTACTTTAAAGTGCTATAGGTACTAAACATTTAGTACAGGAATCGTCTACTTCTGTGATTCAGCTAATTCATTATAAGAAGTACAAAAAAAGCAAAGCGCCCACGCTTTGCTTCTTACAGAATTCCTTTTAACTTTTCACAAATTAACTTCGCTAAATACTCATAACCTTGTGGTCCAAAGTGTAAACCGTCTTTTTCATCATCTTTTACGAATATTTTATAATTTTCTTCTTGAATCATCTCAGCATATAAATTGAGAAAATGGCTCCCTGTTTTTCTTGCTACTTCCTCTACCACCGCTGCATACTGACCGAGTATTTCATTTGTTCTATTACGTTGTCTTTCTTCATCAACTGGTGCAGGACTAATAAGTAATACTTTTTCTGGTGAGATCGCACTTAAAATTTTCTCTAAATTTTCTTTATATGCTTGTAATGGAACTTGAGCAAAAGAAACTGCATCATTCGTACCAAGAAAAACTGTTATAAAGTCTGGTTTATATGATAATACATCATCTTCAATCCTATTTAACGCATCGAACGTATTATCACCCGGAACACCTGCATTAACCACTTTCCAATTTGGAAACATCTCTTGCAAACGTGGTGTTAACCTCGGCGTTCCATCAAAAAATGTTTCATCAGCTGTAATACTATCCCCAAAGCATACTAACGTTTTCATAAAGCTAACTCTCCTTTTACGTATGAAACAGCTTTCCTTCTATCGCTTTCATATATCTTTCCGCAGACCGTTCAACTGCCTCATTTGCATGTTCTTTCACTACTCGGTGAAAGGCATTATATAGACGATTAAACTGTAACGGTTTCACTCGATTCGCCATTTCTTCCACTTTCCTTGCTGGTAGTGGAATTAAGTTTGGATAGCTGTACATGAAGCTCACCCACTGTTGATCCGCTACAACTTGAATAATATCACCTGTTAATAAAATACCTTTCCCATCATTTCCTTCTTCCCAGTGTAATACAGAACCGCCGCTAAAATGTCCTCCGAGACGATGAACAGTAATTCCATCCGCTAATCGTAAAGACTCGCCAGCCCAATAAATGATACGACTACTCGGGCGCATTACCCACTCTTTGTCGTCTTCGTGTATATAAATTGGTACATCAAATATTTCTGCCCATTCTACTTGTGTTGAATAATAATGCGGATGAGATAGTGCAATCGCATCTAATCCGCCCCACTCTTTTATCTTCTCAATTGTCGTTTCATCTAAATAAGTAATACAATCCCATAGTAAACGATATGACTCTGTTTTTACTACAAATGCCGTTTGACCGATCGCAAATTCTGGTTTTGTCGTAATACTATAAAGCCCATTTTCTTCTTCTATAATTTCATTTTTATATGTATCACTCGTTTGCAAGTTTTCTAAAGTCGTCCAAGACTGCCCTTTCGGATTAATATATTGTCTCTCCTCATCACAAATAAGACAACTTACCGGTTCTTCTACACTCGCTGCATACTGAACGCCACACGTTGTACAAACGAAATTGTTCATAGTCATTCTCCTATCCCTTTAATTTTTTATTAAGCTGATATTTGTTGATAGTTTTCTTCTTTTTTATTTTCAATTGATAAGCTGAATTTCCCTCACTCCAAATGATCTTCATTTAATCTAGTAATTTCTATTGAATTGTCTCTTTCTTTTAACTTACGAGCCAAACTTTCCACACCAAATACTTCTGTAAATGTGTGACTACCTACAATTAAGTTAATGTCTTTAAATTTCGCATGTTGTACTGTATATAATGTTTTTTCTCCTGTTATGTACGTATCACAACCTTTTTCTAGTGCACGCTCAATAAGGTCTGTATTATTTCCTGCACCTGTTAAAATCGCAATCCGTTTTACTGGCTTATCATGATTTTTCCAACTCTTCACTTTCTCTTCCATTCTCTCTTCAAGTTTTCCAACTAAGTTTGAAAAGGGAATCGCTTCTTTATATTCTCCTATTCCCGGTAGCTCTTCTTCCTCATACGTGGAATATTCCAGTATTGTATCTATCCCAATTTCGTTAAATAACGACGTACACGTGCCAAACTTTACAAAATCTAACGGCAAATGAATCCAAAAATGATTCATTTCATATTCTTTTAATTTTTTAATACAAGCCTCTTCCATACCGAATAAAAAACTCCACGGCGCATGATGTGTAAGTATCATATCAACCCCATTTTGATATGCTTCTTCAATCGTCTCTAGCGTCAAATTTGTCGTGTAACCTATTTTGTGAAATTCCTCTTTACTAATGTGAGTGAAACCATACTCGTCATCACCGTATTTATTAAGATGCTCTTCAAAAAGAGATGTAATATGTTCTTTAAACTGCGTTATATTCATTTTCATTTCTCCTTTCTTCTACTTTTATATTTCAAAAATAAGGAAATACTATGTAACGACGTTACATACATATAGGAGGACAATATGAAACCTGAATTTTTAAAAGCTATACATGAAGCGATTGGAAATGTTGAACATATTCATATAGAAGAAAGTGGTGCAGATAGTTTACTCATTCATCACGATGATGCACAGCAATTAAAACAAGTTGCTGAAACTTTAGAACATAATAATTTCCGCTCTACTATTAGAACAGCTGGGGATGCTTCTTATATTGAAGTGTTGAACAGGTAATGAAAGTCCGGATATATTCCGGTCTTTCTTCTATATCTTCAATTATTACTGCATTTGATAATCTATTTAACATTTTTTGAAAGACCTAAATGCATTTTGAATAATTGAAAGATCGTACATTACCATTTCAATTCACCTACACCCGGCTCAATAAACTTCCCTGACACATCCTCATTCGAATGTATTATCCAATCATATATATTTTGAGCTCCTTCAGCAGGAGTCATATTCGCATCAGAAGCACCAATGTCCGTCTTTAATTTCCCTGGATGAATGGCGGTTACACGAATTCCTTTATCCGCAAACTCTTGCTGTAAACAGAGAGTTAACATATTTTGTGCAGCTTTCGCAATTCGATATGAATACGAAAACTCTCCTTGAGGAAACTCTTTGGCCGCCATTTTATGTAATGAACCCAATCGAGAGGATATATTGATAACTCTCGGATGGTTCGACTTAGTTAAAGCCGGATATGTACCTTTTATAGCTCGAATAACACCTAAACAATGAACGTTAAATAAGTCCGTTAACTCTTCTGAATTGGTACGTAAAACCTCAGTTTCCTTTCCAGTAATTCCAGCGTTATTTATAACTAAATCAATATACTCTGTATACTCCTCAACTTGCTTCTTAATACACTCAGTACTCTCATCATCTGACAAGTCTGCTAATATAGGAAAACATCTAGAAGAAAACATCTGTTTTAACTGTTCTATCGCTTCCACACTTCTAACTAGCGGATAAACGATATGCCCATTCTCATGAAATACTTTTACTAACTGTAACCCTAATCCTCGATTTCCACCTGTAATAAGTACCCTCATATATCCGTCTCCTTATTTTTATAATAAATAAGAAAATCTGCCCACTTACCATTCCCCATAGAAAACGCCTCTCTCATACATTCAAATGAAAAACCAGCTCTTTCTGCCAAACGAACGGATGGCTCATTATCAACATGTATATGTAATTCGATTCTATGAAAATGAAGGCCATTAAAAAATAACGGCAGCGCAGCTATTACACTTTCTACTCCGTATCCATTTTTCCAATATTGATTATGAATAGAGTAGCCCATCATTGCCCATTGATAGTCCATACGTAAAATTTTTATAAGTTCTAGCTTTCCAATATTGGCGCCATCCTCTTTCTGAAAAATACCTAGAACGTACATTTCATCCCGTCGTGCCGCCTCATCAAATCCTCTTATCCATTCCGTGAACCATTCCTTTGTTGAAGACGACATGTCATGATAGCCATCATCGTATTTATATTGAGATGGTAACCTCTTATTGAATCCATCTAACCAACTTTCATAATCCTCTTTTTGAAATGGACGGATAATCAGTCTCTCTGTCTCTACTTGTAATAGTGGCAGCTTCATTTATATC
>NZ_JBFPJI010000104.1:0-11132 GCF_040838205.1 Bacillus sp. S4 | reverse complement strand
CAATAATATATTGTATATAATTTTCAGAAAGAAGGAATCCACATGCCAGTTAGACGAATCGAACACGTTGGACTTATGGTTGCAAACTTAGAAACATCTATTTCATTTTATGAAGAAGTAATCGGCTTACAGCTCATTAAACGTATGGGGCACCCAAATCCAGACTTTAAACTCGCTTTTTTAGGTGTGGAAGAATCGAAAGAAACGATACTTGAACTAATTGAAGGTTACAACTCTTCCCTTCCGGCAGAAGGAAAAGTACATCACATTTGCTTTAAAGTGGATTCATTAGAGGATGAAATCGAAAGACTACAGAAACACAGAGTGACATTTTTACTAGGAGAAGAAATTGAAACATTACCAGATGGAACACGTTACATATTTTTTGCTGGTCCTGATGGAGAGTGGATTGAGTTTTTTGAAACGGAGAGATAGAAAAGAAGCCGGAATTCCGGCCCCTTTTTTTCGCAAGTGCAACAACGATTTGAACACCATTAACATTTAAACATACCTTCAACCTGAAAATTCACCAAGATTAAGAAACAATCATTTTGTTGGGAGTAGTGGATGATGAATACAGTCTATATTATTGTTTTTTGGGTGCTTATACTTTTCCCACTCCTTTATGTAATCAAGATAAAGAATTGGAATATAAAAGTAGCTGCCGTATTTATTGGAAGGATTCTATTAAGTATCGTCTTTTTCTTAAATGGAATGTATGTAGGACTGCAACGAAATTGGGTACAGCCTCCCTATGAAAAAGAATGGGATTTCTTTATAAAGTCTCTGCAACATGGAAAGACTGAAGCACTTATAGAATTATTACTTCTAATTATTATCATTACTTTCGACTTAATAAATGCATTTTATTATATAAATAAAAAGAAATAAGGTGTTTTTCCTATTTCTTTTCTTACTGGGGTACCGCCCCATCGCCATCAAGCTAATATTTTTAATTACCCCCATAACGAAAATTTTATACATCGTTGACTATTGATAATGATACGTTATGTTAACCTTACATGTATGGAATATACAGGGATTTATAACTTGATATAGAACATAAAAAAGAGGAGTTTATACTGTAAATAAGGGGACATACATATGGAATTAGAATCCGAGGTTAAAGCAATCGTTTTAGATTTAGATGGTACGTTATTAAATTCACAAAAGAAAGTGTCAGAAAGAAATAGAAAGGCTATACTGGAGTGTCTGAAGAAAGGATTAAAGGTTATTTTTGCTACAGCAAGGGCGCCACGATCAGTCAAAGTTTTTCTTCCTCACGAACTTCAAGACATTGCAACTATGATTTACTACAATGGAGCTTTGGTAGTGGATAACGCATTAGGTTACAGACAACATTACCCGATTGAATCAGCAATCACAAATGAAATTATAGAATTTGTTATTACTCACCAGGCTGATGCATGCCTCTCAGTTGAATCGGAAGATACATGGTACAGTAATAAAACATTGGATTACAACAAAACCATGAATGCAGTTGTAAATCCAATTGTAGTTCCATTAAATGAATTAAAAAAAGTTAGTGCTTCAAAATTATTAATCTCACAATATACTCATTATGAAAAACTACAAAAACAGTTTGCACATAAAGTAAGTACTATATGTACCGATGCAGGAACTTTAACTCAAATCATGGCAAAAGGTGTTTCTAAAGAACGAGCTGTAAGGGAAATCTGCACCCAAAATAATATCTCTATGGATAACATAATGGTCTTTGGAGACGATTGGAATGATTTAGAGCTATTCTATACATCTGGTTTTCCAATTGCTATGGGAAATGCAATACCTAAATTGAAGGATGCTGCATATTTCATTACCGATACCAATGATAAAGATGGTGTAGCTCAAGTATTAGAAAAGTTAATTTGTACTGTTAACAACAGTTAAAAGGGTAGAATAGTTACTTCCTATATCGAATTTTACGTCAACTAGTCCATTATGTATCCTTCATCAAAATAGAAAAGTAGAAGTGTATATTTTCCCTTTACTATTGTGCACTCTATATTGCTGTGAATCGTTGACCTTTACTTTTTCGTCAATTATAAACCCTTTACCTATATTTACAGTTCCAGCGACATCTTTCCCCTGCCCAGAAAGGTATTATTGAAACGTAGATTATTAACCTTAGCAACAACACGCTTACCTACAAAGGGACTCCACAGTAATTTCTCCTACTATATATATAAATCATACTTAGTTAAATTGGGTTTATTTTATACGGAGCCAAAAACCTCTAAATGTTTATTTTATAATTACATAAATAATCCTAACATCTCCAAAAATTGATATAATGATACAGTTATTAATAGCAATTAGGGAGATATGCAGCATGAACTATACACATATGCCAAAAGGAATAGGAATGGTTAAGCGGACTCCGTTCGCTCCGATACCGAAGAAATTCATCGGTATTGGTAAGATTGTTAAAAAACAAACAAAGGTGGAGCGCCCTACATTAACCCAAAACGAACAAGAAATTATTGAAAACAAGTTATTATGTTCATTTCTTTCTGAAGAGAAAATATTGATTATTTATTATAGAGATGGTCATTTGCTTACTAGATATGTGACTGTAACTGACATAAATCCGATAAAGAATTTAATAACTTGCACTGATGCATCTTATAACAGAATTTTCCTTAATTTTATAGATATAATTGATTTGAGATAAAAAACATACAGTTTTTCAAATATAGCCGGGAATAAAAATGAAAGAATCTTGTATTCTAGGTTAAATACAGATAGAGCAAAAGTGTAAGTTCTTGTGAGAGTTAGCAAGATAAAGGCTGTTTGTTTATGTTTTGGACTGTCTGTTATGGTTATCGAATTTACAAATACAAAAGAGGAACAGAACTCAATAGAGAAAGCTAAGGAAGCATTTAGATAATAGTTGAAGACGCCCGATTAAGGACGGCTTCAACTATTATCTCACTTTGATATATTCATATCACCATTTACCACCTGGTCTAGTATCCATCCACCAAGTAATCGTATGATAAATCCGTTGACTCTTTTACGTCCGTATAGGGTAGACCTAAACAGGACATTTAACTATCTCTATTTTCGTTCGTTGTGTTCGTTTGTTTTGTTAGACCTTAAATCGAATTGCAACTACATTCTTCGTATTTAATACGTATTAATTTAGAAAACCCATAAACAAAAAAAGAGTGCTGTGAAGAGGCACACTCATTCAAAGGAATTTACCAATCTCGACGATTATCGCGATCACAGTCACGATCATGATTACGTCTGCGACGGCATTCATCACAATCGCAGTCACGGTCACGTCTACAACGACGGTCATCACAATCTCTATGTCTGCGTCTGCAAAACATTAAATCATCCCAAAATCTATTACAATCTCTGCAATGTCTGAAATTACAATTACATCCCATAAATATAATTACCTCCTCTCAACTCTAGGATTCCTCATATTCTATGCTAAAAAACAAAAACAGCTTGTTTACTAGTCTATTTTCTGCATTTTAAAGTAACAATATTATTATCTAATCTTTAAGTTTCAAATCTATTTCACCCCTTATCTTTCCTTAACAACAAACAAGACGCTACCCAGATTACGGCAGCGCCTAACATAACGAACTAATGATTCAAGTTTTCTTTTTCTATAACGACACCTTTATAGTATCGTTATCAATTTTTTCAAAAACCATACTTTTAAACCTAGTCTTGAAAATATTACTTTTAAATGGCATTTGCTGTGTACCAACTGCTAAAGGGCTTAAAATGTTATTTTCGTTTTTAAGAATATTAATTACACTTTGTTGCAGTTCAGAACTAAACTCTCTTATAAAGTGGTCATAATCATCCTTTGGTAATGCTCTCTCTAATTCAGTAAAGTCAAATTTCATTTTATTTTATTTTCCTCCTCTCGTCTATATAATTTTTCGACAAGTAAGAAGGTATTCCTACATATTATCCAAATGTCCATTTTGTACAAAATAAAGAGCACCTTACGATTGCAGGTGCTCAAATATATGAAGTGGGGCTATCCCATACTCCAATATATGCTTGTCCTTATTAAAAAGTGCAAAATAAAAAGAGTACCCGTCATTAGGTACCCTTCAACCAATAAGTATGGCGCTCCAAGTTTCACCTCATATGATAACTCGTCCCACGAATTCATCATATGCTTGTCTTTTTAGAATGTTCACTGGTTTAATGTATAATTTCTATATAACAAAGAAAAAAAGGGTTCTGGTGCAAAAATAAAACAAAAGAGAATAAAGCGCATATATTCCTAACAAAATCGTATCTTATGCTGAAAGTCCAAACAATTGATGGATGAATTCTTTCTGATTTTGGACAGACTGGTCCCGTAAATCAAGCTGCTCTTTTTTAATCATATGCATGGCTTCTACTCCAGAAAGAATGGATGTAGCTGTGTCAAAACATTTGAACCCTAGCATGGAACGGATTCGTTTGTCCAATTCAGGACCATACTGATGAACCCAACGCATAATCGTTGTATGAGAAATGGATAAACCCCGTTCTTCTAGCATTTCCACCAAATCACGAAAACTGAGGTTGTACCGTAGGTACCATCTTACCGTTAACAAAATAATATCAGGCTGATAATGCTTCCATTTGAATACATTTTCCTTTTCCATACCAATCACGCACCCTTTCTAAAGTAATAGTAACAGTATGTCCAAGTTTTATAGATTCATTGCAATTGTCCTTAAGTTTTTGCACCAGAACCAATTACAACAATTACTAAGGATTGCATAAAATCCATCTGCAATCATACCAACTTATTATCTGTTAAAAAACTTTGCACCAGAACTCTCTGAATCATCTTTTTCACTGAACTTAGTGTCCAGTTTAGTGTACCATCTCCAATTGCTGCGTAATTTTTCTGTCTAACTTTTCGGGTTCAGTTCATTATATTTTCTACTTTGTCTTTATATACAACATATTCTTTCCCATCCACTACTGCTACCACTGCAAATTCATCTTTTGGATTGAATGAAAGCCAGTCAGCCCACATGTTTGTATTTGGTCCTCCACTCCACATATTATGAACAGTGTTTTTAGTTAAATTCATAACTTTATAAGATGCATTTGGTGCATTTGTTCCAGTCTTTATTTCAAATGTGTATGCGTTATGAATTTTTTTATAAAAATAGAAAACGTTTGATGGACGAAGCTGATTCATAAAATCCTGTTCTTTTTTCTCTGCAATTTTTATCCCTTCTTGTAATGTGACAACATCTGTTCGTAATGTTTTCCAACTGTCTTTAGCTGCATTCAAGTTAGGGGCTAAGAATTTATATCTATTTTGATCGGCTTTTTGATTAGCTTTATCAATATGTCCCAGTACGCCCGTATATTGAGAGTCTAGATCATCCCATTGCGTGGACATATAAGTAAGAGCAGTAATAGCATTATCAATCGCACTATGCATATCACTAATATTATGAAACGCAACTCCAACTACACGATTTAATGTTATTTTATAATCTACATTCTGACGTAATTTTGCTAATTCCGGCTCTAGCCAGCCTAAATTACCTCTTGCATCACCTATCATTATACCACCAGCAATCAATGTGGGAAGAAAGGGGATTTTCACCATGTCCAATCCCTTAGATTCTATGTCTTTCTGATAGTTTACTTGCCCTAAAAGGTCCTCTAGTCGCTTTTGATCATCCTCAACCGCAGCTCCTTGGCTTTTTAAAATAGACTGCAAGGTCTCTTTATGGCTCCCAAATACTCTAACATCTTCTCCAATAGCATTTTTAAATTTAGTTAATTCTTCTATTAATACTTTTGCAGACTTTTGATTTTGTTGAATTTCCTCCCGTAAATCCGTAATCCCTTTTTTTAAAGTATCTCCATTCCCAGTATTGATCGCCTCTACTAATGTTTCATAATGATTTTCAAATTTTGTATCGTATTCAATAATACCTGTCAATGTATCTAAAAGCTGTTTTTTTACTTTCGTATTCCATGAAACTGCATGTGCTCTTGCATTCTTTTGATCTTGTACAATTTTACTAGGTAAATCTGCATATCCATTAATAGTAATTCCTTCAAAACTCACATCCGGATTATTAATTAACAAATAAGAATATTCATTCATAGATTTCAAAAATAAAACAGCATCTTGCAAAGATTTTTTCATCTGTTCTTCATTTGCTGAAAAAGACATATCTCCATTGTTAGTTTGTTCAATTTCACTTGCAAAAGCTGCTACTGGTGTGACTGCATAAGTAGTTGTCATAGTTAAAAACGTTGATACAGCGAGTAGTTTGTAAGGGATTTTTTTCAGCATTTCATATTCCTCCTATATAGGGTTTGATTTCAAGTTCTATTCTTCTTTAAAAACAATTTCTTTCGAAATGAGTTCTACATCTTTAATGAGTATCATTCTAACTTTCTTTAGCAGCCTTTAAATCATCAAGTATTAAAGAGAATCTATATTGTTTCATAGAATCGATATTACCAAGCAAATCTATATAATCTGTCCCCAATTAATCGCTTCTGTTGCAAAGTTTTAAAAAACAAGTAAAATTGCAAGGTTATCTTTTTATTTTGGATGAAACTTATATAAGTGAAAGGCGAAGTCATTAATGAGACTCCGCCTTTCTGGTGTATAAGGATTTATTAATTGTCGTATTACTATTTAACAACGTAATCATAGATTCTATATGTTTTAGGTGACTTTGCAACAGAATTAATATTTCCCTATTTTTGTGGAGTAACAGGTTCCACTTTTAATTCTTTTATCCCTTCTTTTAATGTGACTGCATCTGTTCGTAATGTTTTCCAACTGTCTTTCGCTGCATTCAAGTTAGGTTTTAAGAATTTAAATTTATTTTGATCCGCTTTTTGGGCTGCATTCTCAATATGTCCCAGCACCCCCGAATATTGAGAATCTAAATCATGCCACTGAGTGGACATATAAGTAAGAGCGTTAATAGCATCATCAAGTGCCTTATGCATCTCACTAATATTAATATACGCAACTCCAACTACACGATTTAATGTTACTTTATAATCTACGGTCTGACGTAATTCTGCTAATGTAGGCTCTAACTTAGATAAATTACCTTGTGCTCCGAGTACTATTAGACCACCAATTAACGGTAGGCCAAAAAGGGCACCCTTCATTACATTAAATCCATCAGATTCTAATTGTTTATAATAATTTACTGATCCTAAAATTTCATCTAGACGTTTTTGATCGGCCTCAACATCAGCTCCTTGGTTTTTTAAAATCGATTGCAAGAGATCTTTATTACTTCCAAATGCTCTAACATCTTGTCCAATAGCGTCTCTTAATTTAGTTAATTCTTGTATTAACTGTTGTGCAGACTTTTGGTTTTGTTGAATTTCACCTCGTAAATCTGTAATTCCTTCTTTTAAAGTTTCTCCATCCCCTGCATTAATCGCATCTACCATTGTTTCATAATAATTGTCAAATGTTGTGTCGTATTCAACAATGCCTGTCAATGTATCTAAAAGCTGTTTTTTTACTTGTGTATCCCATGTAAGAGCATGTGCTCTTGCATTCTTTTGATCTTGTACAATTCTACCAGGTAAATCTACATATCCATTAATAGTAATTCCTTCAAAGTTCACATCTGGATTTTTAATTAACATATAAGAATAGGCATTCATAGATTTTGCAAATAACCCAGCCTTTTGCAAAGTTTCTTTCATCTTCGTTTCATTTGCTGAAAGAGACGTATCTCCATTGTTAGTTTGTTCAATTCCACTTGCAAAAGTTGCTACTGGTGAAACAACAGAAGTTGTTGTCAAAGTTAAAAACGTCGATACAGCGAGTAGTTTATAAGGGATTTTCTTCATCATTTCATATTCCTCCTATATAGGTCTTAATTTTCAGTTCTATTCTTGTTTAAAAGCGATGTCTTTCGAAATGAATTCTGCATCTTTATGAATATCATTCCAGCTTTGTTTAGCAGCTTTTAAATCATCAGGTATTAAAGAGAATTTATGTTCTTGCATAGAGTCGATATTATCAAGTAAATCTGTATAGTTAGCCCCCATTGTATTCCATTGCTTTTGAATATTTGTTAGAGACAGTATCGCTTGATCCACTGTCTGATACAGATATGCCAATGTGTCTTTCGCGTTAGTAAGCGAAATAACTGCTTGGCTAGCAAGATCAGCTTTCGTACCTAATTCTCCGATTTTTTTAGAGATTTCGTTATAGGAGTTCATATGATTAGACGCCGTGACACCAGCTGCTGTTCCTAAACCGATACCAGCTGCACCAAGAGCCGACAGGCCACCAATAACAGCCGGTGTTGCTGTACCGCCAGTTACGACAATTACTACCGCTCCTCCAATAGCTGCAATAACTAAAATAGCTGCTCCCAATCCACCACCAATTGACCATGCTAATACATCATCAAAATGTTTTTTCTGAGTAGAACGGAGTTGCTCAATTTCAGCTTGAAGTTGTGGAATTGTTGCCTGCTGACCTGCTAATATTGCCGTTAATCCACCTTTACCATCTGGGCCACCAACATTATTTTTAAAATCTGTAGAATTTTGATATAGTTTCCCTTTGAAGTCTTGTAACATCTTAATTACATCTGTAACTTCTTTTGAATTTGTATTAATTGTAGTGATTAAATCATTTATGCCCTCTTTTAGGCCTGCCTTATCTTTCTTTTGTACAGTATCTACTAATGTGTCGTAATAATTTTGAAATTGCTCATCGTAATTTACAATATTACGTGCTGTTTTTTGAATCTGCGGTTTTGCTGTATCTAGCCAATAATTCGCATTTATTCGAGACAGTTCCTGATTAAGGTGAATATTTTTGATTAATTCTCCCCCTTCTGAACCTAAATCAATATTGGATAAATTTACATTCGGTTGCTTAATCATTGTTTTTGCGTACAAATCCATTACAAGAATATGAGATCCTGTTTCAGCCAATGCTTTCTTCAGTCCTTCAGGCCCTAATGCATAATTCCCTATTTTCTGTTCTTGAGCGGTCTGTTCTTGTGCAAATGCATGAATAGTGTTACCGGTAGTAGAAGTTATAACCGTTGCCAGTGTGGCTAAAGTTAACACTTTAAATGGAAATTTCTTCATATCTATTTTCCTCCCTATTTTTCGATAGATTCTTATAACCTTCATGTTTTTATAAATTCCTAATATTAAAATTTATAAACCTGTTCTTCAAGATAACTTGTCATATTTTTTAATCTTCTTAATGTATCTTTTTGAGACTCCTGGTTAGTAGTATCAACATTAGTAGATAAATTTGTAATACTATTTTTTATTAGATTCAAATCTTCTTTATAGCGTTTCATTAGATCAAGTTCTACATCTACTTGATTTGCAAACGTATGCAAATCATTTTGCATAAGAAGAAGCATTGATTTTTGTAAATCTGCTATTGATAGTTTCGTTGTTAAATCATATAACTTTTGGTTTTGTTTCTCTAAATCATCTAAATGTGCTCGCTGTTCTGCTGTTAGTTTATTCATTTCAGCGAAGGCACCAAATGTTTTCTTGATTTTTTCAGTGTCAATGGCTTTCATCAGGTCATACTCTTGCGTTTTTGCGGCTGCAGCTGCAGCTATTTCACCTTGTTTGCTTTTCTCAATTGCTTCACGAGCTGCTTTTTTCGCTGATTCAATCTCTAAAGCAGTTTTACCCTTTTCTTTCGCTTCTTGCTCTGCTTTTGTCTCTGCTTCTAAAATAGTGTTATTAATTTCTTTTCCTTTGTTATACGCTGCCAACCCTGCTTGAGCAACCGGTTCAATGATTTCTTTTGAAAGACTATAGACTTCTTTGAATATAACAAATCCTTGTTCATTTAAAGCTCCTGGTACCAATGCTATTTGTTGTAAATCATTCTGAATTTCTTTTTTTGTATTTATTAATTCATTTTTTAGCTGGTCTATTTTCCCTGTTCCATCTGAACTTAGTACATCCTGTGCTTTTGTCACATCAGTATCGAGATCTTTAAGTTTTTTATCAAGCTGTAATTTAAGATCTGTTAATTCATTAATCTGACGTTGTACAATGTCTTTGTTCGTCATAGCCATTTCTTGAAGAACTTCAAGTCTATCCACAAAACCTTCTTTATCTTCTTTATTGTCTACAAACGCTTTTAATGTTGGATAATAGCTATTAAATTTAGTTACAAACCCTTTATTTTTTGAATTTAATAGAATTAAATGCGGATAAAGTTCTGATGACCATTCCTTCATATCTTGCTTGATTAGGAATTGATTTGTATTTAAAGCTGGGACTTCCTCAAGCTGTACATTAGGACTCATTAAAGCTTGATCAATATATGTTTGGATTAATTTAGATTGTGCACCTAATTTTCGTAAGGATGAGGAAATATCCGTATTCTCTTGTTGCGTTTCTGCCTGAACGATTGGCATTGCGAGAGTATTGATAGGAATAGTCGCCCCAGTTACTATTGATGTTATTAAAAAACCTTTAATTATTTTATTTTTCATTCCGTACACCTCTTCACTATTGTCTGTTTATAATCTTATACATACATCTTGAACGACCTAACGCTAGGCTCTTTTCTTGCACATACTTGAGGAAGGAAAATTCTTTCGGATAGAGAGTGTTAAACCCTCGTTATTATTTACTTTTTATAGAATGTAAGGACCTTACTTCCCCCTCATTTAAATACTATGTTTTTCACAAGTAAACAATAAAAGTTCATCCCCTATATTTGAATTAGCTGTCAAATGAATAGTATAATATTGATTTTTCTCTGGAGTTGCTGCTTGACTTACAGGAGCCCAGATAGATAAACTCATTGTTCCTAAAGCTAACCCTGCCATGACCTTTTTGATAATAATTTCATAATATCTCCTAGTTTTGTCGGCAAGGCCCTACAAGATTACAAAAGATGAAATTATACTGTACATTGCTTATACTTTTATCACGGAATAAAATCATTTTTGCTATGTAGAAACTTAAAACACTTTTTTCAAATGTGATACTTTTGAGATTCTAGACCCTTTTAGAAATGAACGAATATTATGATAATTAATTTCGACATAATGTTACTTGCAACTTTAGTGCACATTTATTATTGTAATCTTCTCCCCCTCGAGTGGTCATACCAATTG
>NZ_JBFPJI010000103.1:0-11208 GCF_040838205.1 Bacillus sp. S4 | reverse complement strand
ATTCTCAATGTAATGAATATTTATGTTTAAATATACGAATTTAACTACATGGTTATTGTAATAAAGGGGGAGAAAGATGTTAGATGAATTGTACAATGCTTTATTAAATGCATCGGGTTTTACAGAAAGCGCGAGGAAACGAGATCAGTATGATAAATTACATGATTATTTAAAAGATCAAGAAAGAGAGTTAAAACGATTCATTCAAGATGCTGAATCAGCGAAGAGAGATTATGAGAGTAAAAGTAATGGCTTAGAAGCTAATAAAATTCCGGCAGTTGAATTTGAACAAAAACGTCATGAAAAGGATGAAGAATTAAATACAGTACTATCCTATTTTAAGAGTGCATTAAGCGATGTTGGATCTGCGATAGGTACAGCTTATGCAAAGTATTTGGAATATAAAGCGAAAGCAGAAGCGGAGAAAGCGTCAGCATATGCTGCAGCGACCAAGGCTTTTGAAGAAAAGAAAAAGGAAATTGAAAAACTTATCCATTAAGCATACAAAGAATGGGGGAATCAACATGAGTGGTAAAGAGGTTGAAATTATAGGAAGTAACACTGCAAGTGCCATTTCTTACGCGCAAAATATTGAAAATGGTATGAAGGATTCTTTAAATCAAGCGAAAAACTTAAAAGCATACGTTACATGTGCGAACTGGAATGGAAAAACGAGGGATGCATTTTTAAGTTATCTTGATTTAATCATTCAATATAACTCAGAAATGGTAGAGGCATTTGAAGGACATACGAAAGCTTTGAAAGAGTTAGATAAAAGTATTCAAACGTACGGAGATAGACCGGAAGTAAGGGCGATAAAACAATTGTGATGGAGAAACGAGGGATAAAAGAATGGGGAAAGAAATGAGTTTTGCACCTGCTGAATTATATGTTCTCGCAGGTGCAGCTGGAGTTACGGATATATTTGGATTGCCAAATCGTGACGTAATTATTTTACTTGATGAAGAATGTGTCACGAAAGCAACAACGAGCTTAAAAGAAAAAGGCTTACTTACAAGTGAAAATGGAATTACCCCTGCAGCCTTTCAAATGATTGAACTATTAAAGGAATATGAGAATTGTCACGAATACACGAGAATTAATAATTTGTTAATAGGTTTTTTGAAAGAGGATAAAGACCGAGTGGCTGTATTAACAGAAATAGAGCCAAATAAAAAATACGAGATCGACTACATACCAAAGCCAGACGTATATTTTTCATTATTAACACGCATTCCCTTCTTATTGAGAGAACCGAGGGAGATAGAAGATACATTTTTCTCAAAGAGAATGACAGAGGCAGAACAACAAACATTTGAGGAAAAAGATTTATCAAATAAAGACGTTATAGCGATAGAAACGTATACGAGGCCTCGAAGTAATAGAGGTGGGAAATGGGAATGTTTCTTATATTTCACTGAAGGAGAAGATTTCGTTCAAATAGATGTAGATCGTAATCGATATGACTGGGTGAGCCTCTATGCGGTTAATAAGAAATTGTATGACGTGTTAAAAATGCCGTATAAAAAATTAATTGACCCGAGACAATTCTCATTAGGAGGTATTGAATAATGCAAGTATCAATGGGAGATGGTGGTTCTGGTGGTGGAGAAGAAGTATTAGTTAATTTTCAAGAACTACTTGATATAGTAATGAAGTTAGAAAATATATATAAAATCCATGTAGACGTCATTGGAACGAATATTGAGAGTTTATTAAGCTGTGATTTTTATCAAAAAGGTGAAGCGATGAGAGTAATTGAAAAATATCCTGATATATTACACAAAACACTTGAATTGGCTGAACACTATTCTAGATCGGCGAAAGTTGTAGGAAATGTATGCGTGGAAATGCTTGAAAAGGATGAACAATTACGTGAAAGATTAAGTAAGTTGTAGAAATCACCATACGGCTGGGGGATGAAAACGAAATGGATGTGAAATATAGACCTGAACCATGGCAAGACATGGGGGATGGTATGAATCGAATTACAAAAGATGCACTCATGAAATTACGGTACGCAAATGAATCATTAAAAAGAATTGATGGAAGAATACGAGATTTAGACTCGGATGGTAGTATACATTTTAATCCTAAAGATCAATCGCAAAAAATCGGAGAATTACTTGAGAGCTATTCGACATTACAAAAATATTGCGGAGAAGCAGGGCGAGTAGTCTCTGAACATATAGATAAACCTTTTTTAGTAGAAATGGATAAATTCGCTCAAAAAATGAGAGATACATCTATTCTCAGTTTCACAACAAATAACCGAATTGGCTCTACAACAACGACAGTATTACCAGATGCGCACGCAGGGTACGGAAGTGTACCACAAACAATACAGACGAAAAAAGATAAAATAACAGTAGAAGATATTTTTAAAGATTCACCTGCATTTGATAACGTACTGAAAGCGGAATACAAAGAACTGAAAAAACAAAATCCAGATGCAAAGCTAGATTATGAAGAATACAAGAAAGTAGTCCCATCCACACGAGGATTTGAATACAAATCGATAGAAGATGAACAGAAAAAACTAGAAATGATACGTGACATAGCAATAGGCGGAGGAATCATCATCGCAACAATCCTTTGCCCACCACTCGGGGCCGCTGCCGCAGTAGTATACGGCGCTGTACAAATAAAAAGCGGTATTGACGGAGAAGACTGGGGAACACACAGGAAATTGAGCCAAGAAGAGCGGGTAGGAAACATCATTTTTGGCGGATTAGATGCAATCCCAGTTGTTGGAGCGGTAGGAAAAGGAGTAAAAGCATTCAAAGGCACGAATGAATTAGCTGATTTAGCGAAATTATTAAAATTCAAAGAAGGAATCCCTGGTTTCAATCCAAATTTGGGTAAAAATGTGGTACAATCGCTTAAGGAAAATAAGACTTTAAAGAATGCACTAGATGCTATGAAAAATACTCCTATTCCAGTAGCAGTTAGGATGGTGGATACTGGAATAGGAGTGAAGCTTCCTTATATAGAATCTTCAACTGTTGGAGAAGTAGCTGGAAAGTTTTCAAAGGCAAGTACGGCAGCTAAGGATGACGCTTATCAACTTGCTAAGGGTACGGGTAATAGTAGTAACGTAAACCCAAACAAAATTAAGCTAACTCAGGAAAGAGAAAAATACTATCGAAAGAAAATAGATGAAGCTAAAGCGCGAGGAGATTATAAAGCAGCAGATGATATTAGATATGATCGTCATTGTGAAGAAACGAAACAACCTTTAGAGCGTAAAGATTGGGATGCTAGGACTGAAAATTTAAGAAAGAGCCAAGAGCGTGGAAGAGAAGAAGAAATAAAAGGGAGAAAAGCTTTGGGAGAACATCTTGATCGCCAATTAGAGGACAATAACGCTGGTGAGGTTGTTACATATACATCTAGTGAAGGGCATCTTACGCGTCCAGATAGTATTGGGCGTAATGATAAGGGTGAAATTGATTTAGTTCATGATCACAAACACAAAATGGGTGAAAAAGAGCAAACTATTCATAACGACAGGCAAATGCGAGCTGAAAGAGAAATGCTCGAAGATAAAAATGGGAGTCATGTTGTGACAATATCAAGTGACAAACCTGATTTGAATGGGATTCCTCCTAAACCAAGACCAAGTGGACCTTTGGGTAAGGATAGTGATGTTTACTACACTGATCCAAATAGCGGTAAAGTGACTCATAAATGGGAGAACAATACACGTTTACCTGGTGGAGGTAGGTGGAAAAAGCTGTGAATAAAAATTATTATGTGACTATATTTTTTAATATTAAGGGGGATATACATGAAACCTGATTTTTTCACAATTACAATGTATCCTACAGTATCTTTTAACGAAGAAGAATTATTAGGTCGTCTTTTGGATGTGTTTGAGTCAAATGAAAAATTTGCTCCTACTCATTGGGGCAACTGTGAAACGGTACGGGTAGAATATAACCGTCAGGAAATTCTGGAAAAAGTAGTTTCAGAGCGTAGAGTATCAGAAGTTTACCTGTATCGTGATAAGTCTGTGAACTACACAGGACGTTTTCAAGTTAACTGGAGCCATCGTTCATTTTTAGAGTTTGAGTTTCATAAATCAATACCTAAAAAATTATGGGCTGCTTTTTTTGAGTTATCTGACCAAATCGCAGAAATTGCGAAACCAAGTTATGGAGTAACTCAAATTTTTTGGCCTTTATCATATCCGTGGAATACCGAACATGAACGCTTACAAATGTGGATGGAAATATCTTCCCAACCAATACCAGTTAGGTTTCTTCCTAACGGTCCCTTAGGGATAGGGGCTAGAACATACTTTAGTGGTCATATTTTAGAAATGTTTGATAAGGAATTATTACAAAGTAGTCCAGCTGTGGTATCTGAGCTAGATTGGGGTGGCCTTTGTATTGATATTTTAAATAATCCATTAGAGAGTGACAGTGATACATTACTTGATAATTGGCTACAAGTAATGAAGTATTTGGAACCAGCACAAGTAATGGCTATACCAAGTTTTGATGAAGATCAGATGGGTATAACTTATTCTCCAAATGTTGCTTGGAAGGACTATCTGAAAAGCTAAATGAAAGGAGATCGTAATAGTGAATGAAAATGGTAATGATAAAATAAGAGTCATGGAAATATTAAATAGATCTCAATACAATGATGAGGTTATAGATCAGTTAGATATGAGTGATTTAGACCTTACTTTTTCAGACCTGTCAGAGGTAATGGCAGAGCGTATCATGGCAAAACGAGTTCTGTTAAGAGCTTCTTCATTAATGAGAGCATCGTTTTTTGATTGTGATTTTGAGTTTGCTGATTTCAGAAGTTGTAATTTAGAGGAAATACACATTGCAGATTGTAGGTTTGGTGAAGCGGATTTCTCTAAAGCGAATATGAAATATGCAAAATTGAATATAAGTAGTTGTTTTGAAACATGTTTTGACGAAGTTGATTTTTCATATGGAGAATTAGTTGGAACAATATTAAATCATGCTACTTTTCGCCATGCAAATTTGTCAGGAATCAATGCGGAACAGGCTGACTGTACGGGAACGAATTTCAGTAACGCGAATCTTACAGAAGGTAACTTTGAAAAAGCATATTTAGAAGATGCTAATTTATCAGAAGTCGATGCTAGAAATGTAGATTTTACAAACGCAGATTTAACAGGAGCAATCCTTTTAAATGGGAATTTCACGGATGCGAATTTTACCGGTGCTAAACTTGACAATGTAGACTGGAAGGGAGCAAAGGTAGAAGGAGCCAAGTTTGACGAAAATGTGAAGGAACAAATCTTAAAAATGATTTAAATATGATGGGAAGTATATACATTTAAGCACTCGAAAACCTATGATTGGTAGCGAGTGCTTTTTTCTTAGAGATATTAGAGATTGATAAATAAGTGAAAATCAATATAGATTATTTTTAAGGATTGTTAGATAGATTAAGTCGTGAATATTATATAATTGAAATTAAACTAGCAAAAGGTGTGGACTCCGTATCCCCAATCTTTAAAGGTGTAGAAATACTGCCAGATGGAAGTGTCGTTAGATCTGGAACGAACTATAGCGGGAAATTCCAAGAAGCCCATGATGCCTCTAAGGCGAGTATTCAGAGTAGGATCTCGAATTTGGAGAGTGGTGGGGTTAAGGGTACGGGTAGTAGAGATGCTGATATTCCACCAGCCTTCAAGCAAGAGGAATTTGCCAGTACATATGAATCAAGATTCAAGCAAACACCCGCAGAAACGAATTCAAATGTCGTTTTTGAAGGGGTTAGAGGTGAATCTTTATGTACCCTAAAACCACCACCAGATCCTACGTTACAGAAAATCTTAAATGAAGCTGGTATTAATGGAATTGAGTATAAAAATGGAGTTCCTGATTTTTCACCTGTAGCAAAAGCGCAATTTGAAATTGAATACATGTTAGGCGGGACCGGCAAGCACGGAACAAAAGCTAGAACTATTAATTTTAAACAAGCAGATCAAAAGTTGGCTGAACAACTTAACAATTCACCAGAGTTGGCAAGCAAGTTTGGAATGACTCCTGGGAAAATTAAAGCGGGAGACATTGCGGATTATCGAGAAGAATACAAGTTAACGTGGCACGAATTAAATGATGTGAAGACTATCCAACTTGTACCATCAGAAATAAATGGCAAATTTGGGCATCTTGGCGGCGTAGGAGAGATAAATGCAGGAGCGTTTAAGCCAGGGGAATTTGCCAATAAATAGAAAGGGGGAAATTTAAAATGAAAATAAATGATGCAGTTTTTGGTGAGCTTGAATATGATTATGTCTGGAGTAGAGATACTACCATTGAGTTTTGCGGAAAAGAAGCCGATATTGCTTTGATGATAGATGGTGAAGAAGATGGTGAATTTAGTGAAAAACAGTATGCTTCGTATAATTCTTTAATACAAAATTGGGGGCATCTTCAACAAAGTATTTTGCAACCAATTTTAGATTATTACAAGCAAAAACGATATGAGCTTGGGTATGATGTTTCATATAATGAAAATTATCCTTTAATTGAAACGATTGATCAGCTTCTTGAAAGGATCAGGCTAGTGGGGATTTATGTCCCATCTGCTAGACGCTTTGAAGGCAGATATATTGGACTAACATTTGACTGTACATGGGACATGGAAAATGGGGTAGGTATTCGTCTAATAAATGAAGAGGTAGCTAGGGTAGGATACCAAGATGTTGCAATTTAAGCATTACTATTTGTTAGAAATACACATAACAGAGTATGAAAAATTAGTTTTTTTTGGAAGTTAATAGCAAAAAACAGTAGAGATAGGTACTAGAAATCTCTGCTGTTTTTTTATGCAAATGGAAAAATTAATCTTGAAGGTTATTCCTATCGTACATACCATTGGGGTCTTTTACTAAAGATATTGAATTTGTAAATCCATCTGGTAAGGGTACGGGTGAAGCTACTAGACTTATTCCAGGTACCCCTGGAAAGGTTACAGGAGGTAGTTCTACAAAATTAGGGCAAAATTTATTGGAATCCATGGGGCTTCCACGTTCTGCATCACGGAAAGGATATCAGGCGCAACATATAATACCTAAAAACTTAAGAAATCATCCGGTATTAAAGAAAATTGGAATGGATATGGATCATGCTTATAACGGGATATTTTTACCGATACCAGCAAAAGATCCAAGTGCTTTGTCTAGGCATAGAGGATTTCATAGTGTATATAATAATGTGGTTAAAGATCAGTTAGATAAATTAAATATCAATCAAAGTATTAAGGAGTTGGAACAACAAGTATTTGAATTGCAACAAAAATTAAAAAAAGGTACAGAAAGTGGCTTGCCATTATACAAATCAAAGGTATTAGAAATTGGTATTGAGAAGTTTTACAAGACAAAATTAAATGAAGAAATAAAGATTTGGCAAAGAGGTGGCGGTGCTACTGAAGAACTTTGGGAAAGGTGGATAAATAAATGCAGTACGGAAAAAACACTCAATTAGTCGAAGAGGTTATTAATTTTATTACAAATTTACAACTTTTTCATAATGAAAATCTTCTAAATCGTGATGTTGTTATGGTTAATGAGTATGAAAGAGCACAAGAATTAGCATGGTCTCAAGATTTGGATGAGGTTGAAAACGTTTGGGAAGATATTAAATCCTCAGAAGGTGGGGAAATAATAGGACAATTATATGAGCATGATTTAAACTCTATGGAGCGTCCTATAAGGGAGATTATTCAATCATCCGAGAACTATCCAGGTGATTTTTTATTACAATATATTGATATTTTTGAAGAAATAATTGGAGATTTACATATGTGTGCACTAAATCGTTTAGTAAATGGAAAAGTTGATAATTTTTATGAAAGAATCTTTGAGGTTTATAAGCTTGGGGGATGGCCATGTGGATGGGAAGGTGAATATCCAGAAGGGAGAATAATTGTATATTCACCAGATAAAAAATAAAGTATATTTGCAGTGGAAAGAAAAACAATAAGTGGTTTAAAAGTAGAGACTCATGATGGTTGTACCATCATAGAGTATTACGTACAATGATAGAACAGAAAATGAGGTGCGAGCTTAGGCGAGATGACATTTTACCAGAAGATGAATATAAACGCATGGAAGAGACATAAAACTAACGAACTCGTACAAGCTCGTTAGTTTTAAAGTAATATTTGTCACGATATATATAAGGTGTCATACTATTATTATAAAACTTATAGATTAAAGCTACTTAAAAACAGATGAACTTAAAGCACTTGATTGTCGACTAAAGGCAACGAGTGCTTTTTTGTGTTTTAGCGTAGAAATAATGTGTTACAATCGCTTAAAGAAAATAATCTATTAAAAAACTTAAAAATACAAGGCTGGAAAACCGTAGATAAGATTAATGATGCGGACTACTTCATAAAAGGTCTAATAACAAAAGGTATGGACACCGTATCCCCATTCGTTAAAGGTGTAGAAATATCGCCAGATGGAAGTGTCATTAGATCCGGAACGAACTTCAGCGGAAAAGCAAAAGAAGCCCACGATGCCTCGAAGGCGAGTATTCAGAGTAGGATTACGAATTTGGAGAGTGGTGGGGTTAAGGGTACGGGTGATATTGGAACACCGCCTCGATACGGGGAAAGAAGAATCTCAAAGGAATTATATGATGAATTAAGAGATGGAACGCCTACTGCAAAGCTACGGGAAAAAGTTAATGAGGGCATTGAGGATAAAATAGGAACGCCTGACCCTGCTTTACCTGGTAAGTATATTACAGATAGACTTCAAGCTGATCATATTGTATCAATGAAAAATATAGCTAAGATGGAAAATTTTGATAAACTAACAAAAGAACAACAACTTAAGGTTTTAAATAATGAAGAGAATTTTTTAGGATTAAGTGAAGCAGCCAATAAATCTAAGGGGTCTAAATCTTATTCTGATTGGACAATTTATAAGAAAGAAAAAATTGAAGTTGATCCTAAGTTTAGAGAAGAGATGATAAAGAAGGAAAAAGAATTAGAAATGAAATTACAAAAACAAATTGATGATTTTGTTGAAAGGAAATAAAAAAGGATATAGATAAATAAAGGAGATGACATAGCATTATGGAACAAAAACTTGGGTTTTTAAGAAAATATAAAAGAAATGCACAACTTATATCATGCCATGAGATTAATAAACTTGATTGTGAGAAAATACCAAATTCATGGTATGAATTGTTTCAAGAAGAAAACGTAGACAAGAGAGTTGAGAGTATTTTATCGATATGGAAAGAGCAAGTAGGAGTGGAAATAAGAAACACTATTTCTTATTTGTCTAGGCACCTTGAAGAAGTAGAGCTTATGGACATAAATGGTAGATATTCAATTTTATACACTATTAAAACAGATAATGGTGAAATTCTATATTATGAGGGGGGAAATCCCAAAGATGAGTTTAATAATGAAGCATTAGAAAAATCTTGGGATAAGATTCCTTCAACAATACGAAATTTTTATCGAACTGTTCATAATGGTTTCTATTTTTATGCGAGCCAATCTATGGGTTTAGTTCCTTTAGAAAATGTAACTTTTTTTGATGATGATGAATGGGGTATTATTGAGGAGTTAGAAGAGCCTTTACAAATTGATTTACAAACTACTTTTGGTTTCTTTAAAAGTGGTATGGGTGGTTATGTTGCAGTAGATTATAAGAATTCTAATAATGATAATGCGACTTTATGGTGGACGAATAAAGAGCCTAGATATAATATGAATTTTTGGGACATAGTTGATGAATGGATAGTAATTGGATTTGAAGTTTAGTTTAAAGGTTCTGTTGCAAAGTTTTTATATAAACAAAAAAATCCTCATTTAGTAGGTAGAGTTTATACAACTTTGAATAGGTTCTCTAATTCATTGTACGTCGAAAAAACTAAGTTTGGTTGTTGTAAACTTCGTTTTTATTTATATAGGGCATGAATAGTTTAGTTGCCTTTTAAGGTACGTAAAGCATGGCGAAGCCTTTGAAATCCTGCGGATTTGGAAAAACGTCACTTGATATGTCTATGATCCTGTTCGATGAGGTAATTCAAATGCTTGATTGTGCAATGGATGGTATGCTTATGACCTTGTTCTCTCAATTTATTGAATGAGCAAAGTAACGCGGGAGCCTTGTCTGTTGTGAGAACCGTTGCTTCTCCAAATGTTTTTACTAGTCTTTTCATAAAGGCATAAGCCGCTTGACGCTCTTGTTTTTTGTGGAGCTGAATATACAATGTATGTCCATCTTTATCAATCGCTCGATAGAAAAGAAGATGTTTTTATAAATTGAGTGATGAGCTTAGAAAGATTTTTAAAGAGAATGAGCAAGAACTTTGGTGCTTTTTTACACTATCTCTTGATAGCGATGGAAAGCTGAAGGTACATTATGATTATACCAATTGGTTCAATACTGATTATATCTTTAATGGCCAGTTAGTTATTTTGGAATATAAATATTTAGGAACAGAACTAGATAATAGTAAAAGTAAAGATTTAATTGCCAAGTATTTAGATGAGTATCCCAATAATGTGACTTGGTTAAATAGAGCAGGATATGAATACTCAGTTGACCAGATACAAAGAGGTAAGATTATAGAAAAAGACAGAAAAAGGAATAGGCTGTTAAAAAATAAGTACTCTATGATGGTTATACCATCATAGAGTACTACATGCAATGATAGAATAGAAAACGAAGTACGAGCTTAGGCGAGATGACATTTTACTGGGTGATGAATATAATCACATGGAAAATATATTAAACTAAGAACTCGTACAAGCTCGTCAATTTTAACTTAGTAGTTGTCATGGCATGAAAAAGGTGTCGTACTGTTAATACAAAACTTACAGATCTTATAAATCTTACAAATTTATGCTACTTAAAAACATATGAACTTAAAGCACTTGATTGTCGACTAAAGGCAACAAGTGTTTTTTAATAGATAGGTATGCTTTGAGTGTATAAAAATTATTTTTATGAATTAGGGCTAACAGAAATTACTAGTATTATATAATTGAAAATACATTAGTAAAAGGTTTGAATAATAGCTTTCTCCTTCATTAGAGGTGAAGAAGTATTACTTGATGGAAGCGTACGTAGATACGGTGGAACGAACTTCAGTGAAAGCGTAAAAGAAGCTCATGATGCCTCAAAGGCGAGTATTCAGAGTAGGATCTCGAATTTGGAGAGTGGTGGGGTTAAGGGTA
>NZ_JBFPJI010000102.1:0-11216 GCF_040838205.1 Bacillus sp. S4 | reverse complement strand
CACTTTCATCCCATGCCTAAAGGCAATGGGCTTTCTCGTTCGGAAAGGGCTGTAATTTCAACATTTTCTATTTCCCCTTTCCTTTAGTTTCCACAAAACAGTACTCATATATATGTAGCAATATATTTATAATTATATTTTCCATCACTACATTTAATTTCCTTGTTTTTCCTAAAAAAAAGACACAGAGATTTCTCCCCATGCCTACTTATAGCTTTAAAAATTAACTACTGAATATTTTTATTGCGCTCTAATTGATTTTGAATTCCTGACCTATCAATTTGAATCCAATACTCTGCAATTTTTCCATCTTCTACTCTATACACTGCACTTGCTATTTGAATTATTGGAAGTCCTGTAGGTTGATATCCATCAATTTCTCCTACATGCATACCTACTTGTTTCCAACGTACATATACTTTACTTCCTTGTACTAAAAATTCTTGAATTTCTAAAGAAAAATCACCATATACTTCAACCATCTCTCTTACATGTTCGGCATAATCTTCAGGTGTTCTACAAACTGTTTGTTCTTCTTCAGATACAATTTGATGTGCCAATACTTTTTCTGCCATTAATTGATTTGCATAGTCAGGATGATTCCCTGAACGTACTTCATCAAAAAATTTTCTAACAATTTGTTCTGGCGTCATTTTAAAACCCCCTTATTAAGAAATCCAATACTAATCATATCATAGCTTATTGTAATCTAACTATTAAAGTAAACTGATTCGTGTATACAATAAAAAGATAAAATCTCTTCTTTCTTAAGAAATTCCACTTGTTCCCCCTGAAAATTCACAATAATAATTATCTACTTCTTTACCGCATGCACATAATGCACCGTCTCAAAAGCTTTTAAATAATCGTTTCGTCCTTCAAAATATAATGTATGAATATCCTTTGGTGCTAAGTGCTCATAAATGAGTAAGCCCGCCTTCTCTAACAGTGCTTCCATTTCGGTATAAGAAAAACACGATTTCATCGGTTCTCCGCCTACTGCAGCCATTTTCACCATTTTTTCAACTCGATTGGACAGCCCTTTTTCTGTAAATAAGTTTTCATCCGGATAATCGAAAACGATAGAACTCCCTTCTGGAACCATTTCGAATAAGCATTCTATTAAACTGGAAAGTTCCTCTTTCGTTAAATAATACGTAACACCTAAAAGACTAAAGAAAGTTTTTTTATTTTCAAATCCTTCATTGCGTAACTGTTCATAGGAAAATCCTTTCGTAAAATCCATCGAAACAAAATGAAGGTTATTTGGAATTTCAAATTCTGCTTCTTTCACTTTTACCTTCTTAGCCTGTTGCGTAGAAGGATGATCCACTTCAAATATTTCTATTTTATTTTCTAATTCTCGGTGCCTAAAACTGAACGTATCTAATCCCGCACCGAGTATGACGTATTGTTTTGCTCCTAGTGTAATTTCATGTAGTAATACTCGTTCACAATAGGCTGCACGTGCTAAAGGTGTTGGTGACAACTGAACTTGCGTAATCCATTTTAATATTTCTTTTGGATTGTCTTGAAACCGCTCTGCAATGTCTTTATTGAAAAAATGTATCCCTTGAACCATGTTCATTTCAATATTGTTACGCTCTTTTTGTGAAATTAAATTTTTAGCTACATAATCATCAAAGATTGTAGGATTATCAAATTCACTATGATACGCCCTTCCGAAAGCTGATACTAACGACGTTACACTTGCTTCACCTTTGTTCATGCACATACACTCTCCTTCATTTTCACAACAAAAATAGGGTCCCCCTGGCCAGGAGAACCCTATTATACACTTTATTTTTATATTGGTAAATTATAGCATAAATAAGTTTTTTTGTCAAGTTTTCAACCTACTACCACTCCGACAATTTGTGTATTATCTGGCAGGAAGATTTCAATCCACACCGAATACTCCAGATTATAACAATATAAATGGAGGCCATATGAAACGATTAGTCATTATTACAGTAGGAAAAACGCACAGCGGAAAAACTACATTTGCAAAAGAGCTAGAAAAAGAGTTACCTAACTCTTTCATTATGGATCAAGACAACCAAGCTGAATTTATTAACACATATTATGAAAAATTACAGCCGACAGAAGGAACGAATACACTAAAGCATGGTCTTTCAAAATTCATTGTTGATTATGCAAAAGAATATACAAATTTACACCTTATCATTTGCAACTCAAATAGAAGCCGAAACGGACGAATGTATTTGCTGAATGAGCTGTTTAAGGAAGAGGAATATGTACGCATACTCGTTCATTTTGACATTCCAGATGATGTACTTTATGAAAGAGTGGCTCGTAGTAAGCGAAGTACAAATATATTTAGAGGTAACTATTCTAATTTCAAAGAAGTGCTTAATCGCCAACAGGCTGAATCACTGCATGAAGATGTAGTACATCCTGTAGAAAATGAGGCTGATTATTTGTTTGTTATTAACGATAGTGAGGAAGTGAAATCTACTATAAAGGAAATCGTTCATATCTTTGAAGGTCTGTCCCTCATAGGTTAATCCCTTTTAGTCCCCTACCCCATAGCTAAGAAAAAAAGTTTAATAATCACAGATTATTATGCAAATGCTTCCTCTGGGCATCACACATGGTATATAATGATATAATAATCTGCTTTTATATGCTCAATTTTACACAATAGAGTGCATTCATAGGAAAGAGGTACAAAAATATGAAAACAAAACAAACAATCGCTGCGTCTACACTAGCTTTAGCAATGATTGCGGGATCTACCCCTACTCATGCAGAAGTAAATGATGCTACTCCCCAGCAAAGTACAGGAGATCGATTAGCTGAAATTAAGCAACATAGACAAGAGTTAGATGCGAAATTGCAGCAGCACAAAGAAAACGTGGATCAAACATTGAATGAACTTAACCAAGTTAAGGAAAATGTTGATACAAAGGTGAATGAACTACATGAACGTAAACAAGTTGCTGATGAAAAAATTAGCGAGATTAAACAACAGAAACAAGAGTTAGATGCAAAACTTCAGCAAGACAAACAAATCGCCGAGGATAAAATCACTGAAATTAAAGAGCATAAAAAACAAGTAGATGAAAAAGTTGCTGAAATTAAAGAGCATAAGCAAACTGTTGATGAAAAGGTTAACGAGATTAAAGAACATAAACAAACTGTCGATGAAAAAGTGAATGAAATTAAGCAACATAAAGAGAACATCGATCAAAAGGTTAATGAACTTAAGGAAGTTAAAAAACAGGTAGATGAAAAATTAGCTGAGTTAAAGAAAGCGAAACAAACTGCTGAGGACAAACTTGCTGAAATTAAAGAAAATAAGCCGAATACCGGTAACACGTTAGAGGAACTTAAGAAAATTAAAGGCAATTTAGATAGTCTTTCCGCTAACTTAGAACTAGCTAAACAAGATATAAAAAACAAACTAGCTGAATTAAAAGAAGCTAGACAAGATTTACTAAATAAAATAAACGAAATGAAACAATCGAAACAAACTGTTTCAGATGATTTAACAAAGAAAAAACAAGACTTAGATATTAAAATAAACGATTTTAAACATACTGAGAAAAAAATTGATGACAAATTAGCTGAGATACATACAACGCAGCAACATGTAGATAACAAGATTAATGAAGTATCACAACCTAAACAAACGAAAGTGGATAATAACACTACTGCTACTGTTCCTGCAAAAGATAATGCTAGAGAACTTCCTAACGCTGGTAGTGAGCAATCAAATAACGTGCCACTTGGAATGTTATCAATTATAGGCGGACTTTTATTAGTTACGCGCAACAAAATTAAAATGCTTTTCTCAAAATAATGCTATTATAACTATCTTAATATATTCTATAAAAAGGACAACCGCACATATGTGTACGGTTGTCTTTTTTCTTTATATTAACTTCCCATCTCTAAGCGTCAATATACGATCACATACATCAAGCATTCTTTCATCATGTGTAATCATAATTGCTGCTTTTTGACTTTCTTTCACTTCACGTTTCATCATTTCCACAACTTCACGTGCGCGTTTTGAGTCTAAGCTTGCAGTTGGTTCATCAGCTAATATTAAATCTGGATTGTTCATGAAAGCACGAGCGATTGCGACCCTTTGTTTTTCCCCACCAGATAGTTGATTTGGATAATGAGTTTTTCTTTCGCCTAATCCAAATGCTGCTAATAAGTGATTCGCACGCTGTTCAGATTCTTGTTTGTTATCTTTTTTAAGCTTAGCAATGTAAAGCAATTGTTCTTTTACATTTAAATATGGAACAAGATTTGCAAACTGGAAAATGAAGCCGATTTTTTTCAAACGAATGTCTGTCATTTCCTTTTGTGATAACTTCGTAATATTTTTCTCACGAATGTAAATATCCCCTTTTGACGGTGATAGTAATGCACCCGCGATTGATAATAACGTACTTTTCCCTGATCCAGAAGGACCGACGATTCCGATAAACTCTCCAGCTTTCACATCAAGCGACATCGGGTGAAGGGCTGTTACTTCAGTATTCCCTTCTCCGTACACTTTACTTACTTTGTCTAATTTTAATAATGAAGTCATTACATCCCGCCTCCAATTGCTTCTAATGCATCAACTTTTAATACTTGGTATAACGAAATAAGTGTTCCTAAAATACTAATTACGATAAAGATTGCTGCATATTGTGCAATCATCGGTGTTGTTAATAAGAACGGCATACCTGCTGGTAAAATTTGTTCTAACCCTTGTACAAGAACAATACTGATTATCATCGCCACAACTGATAAGAATAACGCCTGTACGACTAAGCTATTTGCTAAATAAGAATTTTTCGTACCGATTGCTTTTAATACACCTAATTGCTGTGTTTTTTGTAATGTAATTACGTAGAAGAATACACCAATTAGTAACGCTGCGATAACAAGTAAGAACGCAATAATCATCGTTAATGTTCCTTGTTCTTCTTTAAATCCTGGAATACTTTGTAATACTTCTTTTTTGTCGATAACATGTGCATTTTTAATGTCTTTATCTGTATTAAGTGCAATTGCACTATAATCTTTTTGGTTTGGTTGTGAAATAGCGCCCCATACGTCTTCATTTACATAAACGACTGGTGTATGGCTAAACATTTGATTTTTCGTAAATCCAACGATTTTAAATTCTTTCTTTGAAACAGGATCAATAATTGTATCCCCAATATCGATTCCTTTTTCTTTAATTGATTCATCAGCAACCATTTCATTGTTTGCTGTACCTAACTTCTCACCTTCTACAATTTTCGGTTCTAAAAATGAATCGCGTTCACTTGAGAAAATAGCGACATCAACTTTTTTCGAACTACCTTTCTTTTCATAAGTTGAATTTTTTACACGAAACGGAACGGCCTCTTTCTCGCCTACTTGATTTACTACGTTATCTACATCATCTTGCTTAATTTGTGAACGAAGTAATTTATTTTCCGCATCATCTGCTAATACAAATTTATTTGCCTCCATATTTTGAATCGATGAAGCATTATCATATGATAATCCATTTGCTAATCCTGAAATGACAAGGACTAAAAATGATAATAACACCATAATAAGTCCGATTAATCCATATCTTAATTTTGATTGTTTTAATTCACGCAGAGCTAAAAACATTTCGCTCGCTCCTTCCTATTACTTTCTATGCACTTATAATAAAAAAGAAATATGAACGGAATATGAACAGAAGATTACATTACAAAGATTAAATTTTCTGAAAGTATTGAAAATAACTAAAATCCTTGATACAATTCAGTCAAATAATATTGACCGAGTAATTTAATTCAAGGAGTTGATCATTTTGAAGCCCATGTTAACATTAACTACTTATAGCCAACTAAAAGCAATGAGCGATCCACTACGTGTCGAAATGATGATGCGTCTATGCGAACGTCCTTATACAGGACAACTACTATCTGAGAAATTCGGCATTTCAAGGGCGAAAATTCATTATCATTTAAAAGAATTAGAGAAGAATGGTTTTATAGAAATCGTTTATACAGAAGAAAAGAATGGCATCGTTCAAAAGTTTTATCAATCTGTCGCTAAAGGCTTCACCCCTGCCGCAGACCTATTACCTCATTTAGAAATATTAAGCGAATCAGGTCGCCAAATCTTTTTACAAATGACGGAAAGAACGAAAAGCCATATTCTCGCTGCACCAGAAGAAGCTTTTACATTACGAAAAGTAAGCGAAGACCCAGCTGAATGGAATTACGTTTCATCCTGCTGGGAGTTTGATGCCACGCCAGAACAATTTCAAGTGTGGGTGAAAAAGTTTTATGAAGTGATGGCTGAATTAAACGAGATCACAAAAGATGCGGATAAGGATCCAAATAGTAAAGCTTATTACATTTCTACTACTGCACTGCAAATCGATGAGCGAGCAATGCAGCGATTTGTTAAAAAAGAAGAAAAATAAACTTGTCGATGTTTGTCGGCAAGTCGATATCTCATGTCGAAACGTCGATATAATCAAAGTTGTGTTCGATATATCCTGATTTACGTCGATATAATTTCATTTACAAAAAAATCGTAATACGATTTTTTTTACACCGACGGTCAATTTTATTTTACCGAATAATTTTTTCATAAAGGAGTAGATTAAATGGACGTATTAAAAAACCGGAATTTCCTCTTATTATTTTTAGGGAGAATTTTTACAAACATAGGAGATAGTTTGTATTATGTAGCAGCGATGTGGCTCGTATATGAACTTAGTGGTAATCCTTTTTATTCTGGATTGGCTGGTTTCCTTACATTATTACCTTCTGCATTACAATTTCTTACTGGTCCATTCGTTGATAGATGGTCAATCAAAAACACCCTCGTCATCACACAAGTTCTGCAATGCATTCTTATATTAATCATTCCTATTACACACTACTTCGATCTATTAACAGTTCAACTACTACTCATCATTATGCCCATCGTAGCCTTTATCGAACAATTCGCCTATCCCGCACAATCAAAAGCTTTACCACTTCTACTGCATAAAACACAATTATTAAAAGGAAACTCACTCTTTTCATTTGCATATCAAGGCATTGATTTAATTTGCACGACTCTTTCTGGAATATTAGTAGCACTACTTGGCGCAATCACTTTATATGTAATTGACTCCTTTACATTCGCGATTACTGCCCTTTTGTTCTTTTCATTAAAAATGCCGAAACAAGCAGAAGCCAATACATCGCTTTCCACTAAACAATATTTCTCTGAATTAAAAGAAGGCTTTTCAATCGTCTTTCGTTCATTAATGGGCGTCTTCTTAATCGGTTCAGTTGTCGCTAATTTTTCAATTGGTATGACGATGGCGATACTTCCTTCTTTCGCTGATTCTTTAGGAGGCGTGAAATTATATGGCTTCTTTTTAGCCGCTATATCAGCCGGCAGTTTAATCGGAGCACTATTCAGTTCATGGGTTGGCAAACGTAATGTTGGCCGTGTCTCCATTATTAGCTTTGCGGCTGGCGCTGTCTTTTGGTTTCTCTCTACGATTGTACCGTTTCAATGGCTGTCTATTTTCTTATTCGGCTTAGCTTGGATTCCAATTGGTGCTACCAACATATTATTTGCGACGATCAGTCAAATGGCTATTCCAAATCAATATCTTGGACGCATCAATTCAGTCATGCGAAGTATGGGCACAATTGCTATGCCGTTCGGCTCTTTAATTGGCGGATATACTGCAAATGTATTTAGTAGCCAACTCATTTTTGCGCTCGCTAGTATCGGGATTTTATTTATTTCTCTCGTATGGCTACTTCATCCGAAATTACGTTCATTGCCGAAAGCTGATGAAATTACAGCGGATACTTTTGGGCTTCGGTTTAAGGAAGAGTGCGGGAAAGGTGCGGCTTTATAGTAAAAATAAAGTATTATCTAATCCGTAATGTGTAGAGATAATAAAGTTATTTAATTTTAAAATCTCAAACAAGCATAACCCCGTTCTAAATTTAGGACGGGGTTAAAAATATAGTTGCTTAATTTTGTATGTAAGATACTTCACTACACTAAAAATAAAACAATAAAGTCGTTTAAAAATCTAAGTTTTATTCAACAATAACGCCTTTAATGGAATAACTAGAACGCTCAGTCAACGATTTGATGGCCATGCCCCCTGCATTTTCCTTAATTGAATAATTTGGCCTGTATGATAAGCATCATGAAGCATGATGTCCAGTAATTTACCCTCAAGTGAATTTTGTTCAAGCTCTTTTTCGGAAATTGCACTCAACACCTGTCTTAAATTACGTTGAGCATTTTCAGAACGTTCAACGACTTTCTTCCATTCCTTATCACCATTAGATTGATTGGTAAGATAAAAGGTTTCATCACCGTCGAGATTATGTGTCCATTCACGGCCTTCCAAGTTTGCAGCAAGTCTCTCTTTGTAATAAATGAGATGATTAACGTTCTCCCAAATGGTTTTCATTCCCTCTCCAGGTGGTTTCCAGATAGCCTGTTCGGCTGTAAGTCCTTCTATAGCATGTTTAAACGGTGCATACCAACTCTCTTTATCGAATGTGGAATCTAGTCCGTTTAAAAACAAGTCAATTCGTTTCAAAGTAATATCCCCCTAAATAGTTAAAGTTTCAATAACATCCTTATAGCTCTGTAGGGATTCTACATTTTCAAATAAACTTCCTGCTAATCTTATTCCACAAATTGGCCCAATTGCGGAATAGAAGGACTCGCTTTTTTTAAATAACTTTTTGTCACTTTGCACGTAAGTGATAATATATCGACCAATTGCCAAAAATAAGAAGAGGCTGTTCCAAAACAGCCTCTTCCTTTTCATTTATTTCGGAAGCTCAACCTGAACAGTCGTCCCTTCCCCTTTCGTACTATATACCGAAACGTTTCCGTTATGGAGTTCAACGATTTTCTGCACAATCGATAACCCTAAACCGCTACCTTCTACGTTTCTTGCCCTTGCTGTATCCACTTTGTAAAAGCGATCAAATATACGATCCATTTCTTCTTTTTCCATGCCGATTCCGCTGTCTGATATAGAGATCATAACGCTAGACTCTAATTCTTCTACAGCAAATTCAACGGTCCCACCATCGTTTGAAAACTTAATGCTATTCGTAAAAATATTACTCCATACTTGATGAAGTAAGTTTTCATCACCTTTTATGACGATGTCCGGCACATCAAATTCGACGGCGATATCTTTTTCACGCCATTTCCATTCGAGCATAAAAATGACGTCTTTAATTTGCTTTTGTAAGTGAAACTCTTTAATTTGTAGAACTTTCTCTTCTTTATCTAATGAAGCGAGCGTAAGTAACTGTTTACATAAACTAGACATCCGCTTACTTTCGCCCTCAATAATTTTCAAGTAACGTTTTCTTTCCTCTTCACCCATATTCTCCGATTGTAATGTTTTCGAAAAACCTTGTATAGAAGAAAGTGGCGATTGAAATTCATGCGAAACGTTAGAAACGAACTCTTGTCTCATTTGATCTAATTCTTTAATACTTTTCGTCATCTTTTGAAAATTAGTTGCCAGTGTACCAATTTCATCTTTTCGGTTTTCATCTAATTCGATATCATATTCACCACTTGCAATCTTTTGAGTCGCTTTCGTAAATGTTCGAATTGGACGAACGATATAACCTGCTGCAATCGCTATAAAAATGATACTTAATACAACGATGAAACTAAGTAATACCGCTAGAAAAATTCTCATCTCACCAAATTGTTGCTGAATGTCAGGACGGATGAATAAAGCGTACTGTTTATCACCGTGTTTTAATGGGACACCGACACTATTAATTAATTCATTATCGAAAAACCCTGTAATGAACAAGCGGGTTGGATATGTAGAAACGCCATTAAACGTTTCACCTTGCAATACTTTATGAACTGTATCATCACTAATTGTTATCTTACGAAACGCATTCCCAATACGCTTTCCATGATTTTCGTCATCTACAATATAAATTTCATATCCTAATTTCGCAATAGACTGTAAGTATGCCTCTTTATTCTCTTCACTTTGCTTTTCATATAATGATTTTACTTCCTCAGCATACATTAAAATCTTTTCACTATTGTACGGTTTTAACTTCACTTGATAATATACATTCGTTAATAAAAAGCCAATTATACTACTAAGTAGCATAATCCCGACCGTCATAAAAACAAATCTAGAATACAATGATTTCATCTTATTTCAACTCCAACTTATAACCGAGTCCACGTACTGTTGTAATTTGAAAATCATCTGTTCGTTTTGAAAAACGATCTCTCAGCCGCTTCACATGAACATCAACCGTTCGTTCATCCCCTTCAAAATCCATTCCCCATACTAATTCAATTAATTCTTCTCTTGAAAATGTTCTTCCAGGATAACTAGCAAGTTGTGATAATAATTCAAATTCCTTTAACGGAAGCAAAATCGTCTGACCGTTACACTTCACTTCAAACCCTTTTCGGTCAATTGTCGTCCCGTGTAATGTAATGATATCTGCACTCAGCATTTGATAACGACGCAACAATGCTTTCATACGGAAAATTACTTCAGCTGGCTCAAATGGCTTTACAATATAATCGTCCGTGCCAGAAATGAACCCTTTTTCTTTATCAACTAACTGATCTTTCGCAGTTAATAATATAACAGGTATATCATGATACTTCCTGATTTCTTCACATAACGTATACCCATCAATAAACGGCATCATAATATCCACTATCGCAAGATGAATATTTTCTTTCTCTAATATGCCTTGAGCTACCTTCCCATCTTCAGCCTCAAAAACTTTAAACCCCTCTTTTTGTAAATGGTAATGTAATAACTCTCTAATATGCTTGTCATCATCAGCTAATAAAATATGTATCATCTTCATTAAACCCTCTCTTGTTCATCCTTCTACATTCTTACATTAAGAAACAATTGTACTTTTTGCAAGGAAAAGAAAAACAATTCCAGCATTAATTTTTTCATGGCAGTTAGCCAAATTTTAAAATCCATTACGTGAAATTATTTATGTTACTAAAGATACTACGTATTAGAACCGCAATACAGTACAACAGATCGTATGATAATGTATCTTTGGAATAAAGGTTCATTAATAATACCTACAAGCCAATATTTTACGATAAATAAAAAGAATCCGTTTTGAAATAGATTTTAAATAGACTAAACTAAGAAGAGGATATTACGTTCAATATATGAGCGTATATCC
>NZ_JBFPJI010000101.1:0-11263 GCF_040838205.1 Bacillus sp. S4 | reverse complement strand
AATCCTAAGTTATTTAAAGCAATAGCTGTTATGCTTTCTTTATCAGCGAAAGAATTTGCTTCTCTCAAAATATTGTTATAAATAGATAGCGCTTCATTATATTGTTTTTTTTGTATATAACTCAGCGCAATAAGTAATTGGCAATTTATCACATAACGGAACTTATATTCATTCTTAAATCCTTCCATCGCTACATTAGCAAAATGTAAAGTCATATGTTCAACTTCTAATTCATTATAAACAAGAGCTAAATTGAAATATATTCCATTTTCGTGATAACCTTGTTCCTTTGCCATTACTTCTGTTCGAGCCAAGTACTCCAAAGCCCTCTTATATTTATGTTGTAAAAAATAATATAACCCTTTGCTATACGTATATAATAATTTCTGGAATGGTGAATACTTTTTGTACATCTTCTTTAAGCTCTCTAACTCTTCTTCAACAGCAGGAAAATCCCTTTTCATAATTAAATAACGTGTATAAAGCAGTTTATAATAATTTATAATTTCAAAATCTACAACATGTTTTATTTCACCTTGTAACTCTTCATATATGCGTTCTACCTGTTGCTTGTCCAAATGAATTAGTGCATTCAACCACTCGTCCAACTTCACCTTCACATCTTCTTCTACATCTCTCAAATCTGTCACAGCAATTTCTAGTCTTGTGCAGAGCAATTGTAGAATTTCTTCTGATGCTTCAATCTTTCCATTTTCGATCTTACTTAAGTATGAGACAGAACAAATGCCCTGACATAATTCTTCTTGTGTCATTTTTTGCTGTAGCCGTTTATAAAAGACTTGCTTGCCTATTTTTTCTAATGTTTGTTGCATTGTCCTCCTCCATTCTCATTACCCCCATTACTCTAATAATACATAAAATCTAAAGAAATATAAATTGATAAATGTAAATTTTCTAAAAAATATGCATTATTTCATTTTTTTCTCTCTTGACTTCAATCCCCTATTACTTCTTTGCTACGAAAGGGAAAAAATTGGTATACTATAACCAAATTACGGAGGTGTTTTCGCAATGAATCATTATAAAGACGATAGTTACGCCTTACATACAGATTTATATCAAATCAACATGGCTTATACATATTGGAAAGATGGTATTCATACTCGCCGTTCTGTTTTTGATCTATACTTTCGAAAGCTTCCGTTTGAAAACGGCTATGCTGTTTTTGCTGGGCTTGAAAAAATTGTAGAGTACATAGAAAATTTCAGCTTTACCGAAAGTGATCTCGCTTATTTAGCCGAGCTGCAATTTGAAGAAGACTTCCTTCATTATTTACAAAATATGAAGTTCACTGGAATAATTCGTAGTATGCAAGAAGGCGAAGTTGTTTTTAATAATGAGCCTTTATTACGTGTCGATGCACCACTTGGCGAGGCACAAATAATTGAAACCGCCCTCTTAAATATTGTAAATTACCAAACATTAATTGCTACAAAAGCTGCACGTATGAAGCACGCTGCAAATAATGATGAACTTTTAGAGTTTGGTACAAGACGTGCTCATGAGTTTGATGCTGCCCTTTGGGGAACACGAGCTGCTTTCATTGGCGGTTTCTCTTCTACAAGTAACGTTCGGGCAGGGAAACGCTTTGGCATCCCTGTAGCCGGCACACATGCCCACTCTTTCGTTCAAGCATATCGTGATGAATATGTTGCGTTTAAAAAATATGCTGAAACACATAAAAAATGCGTATTTCTCGTCGATACATACGACACTTTGAAATCTGGTGTTCCAAATGCGATTCGTGTCGCAAAAGAATTCGGGGATCGTATCAATTTTTATGGCATTCGCTTGGATAGTGGTGATATGGCATATTTATCAAAGGAAGCAAGAAAACAACTTGATGAAGCTGGATTTACAAACACAAAAATTATCGCTTCTAGCGACTTAGATGAATATACGATTATGCATTTGAAATCTCAAGGGGCAAAGATTGATGTATGGGGTGTTGGCACAAAGCTGATTACAGCCTTTGAGCAACCAGCATTAGGGGCTGTTTACAAACTAGTCGCTATTGAAGATACTGACGGAAAATTAAATGATACAATTAAAATTTCATCTAACCCTGAAAAAATTACCACTCCAGGACTTAAACGAATTTATCGTATTATTAACCGTGTTAACGATCATGCAGAAGGCGATTATATTGCGTTAGAGTCAGAAGAACCTGGAAAAGAAGAACGTTTAAAAATGTTCCATCCTGTTCACACATATATAAGTAAATTCGTAACAAACTTTGAAGCACGCGAACTGCATCAAGATATTTTCGTTAACGGTAAAAGAACGTATGAATTACCCAATATATTAGATATCCAAAAATATAACGAACGCAGCCTCTCACTATTTTGGGAAGAGTATATGCGAACTTTAAACCCTGAAGAGTACCCTGTCGATTTAAGCCAAGAATGTTGGGATCATAAAATGAATTATATTCAAACTGTTCGAGAAAAGGTTGCGAAAAATATACAAAAATAAACAGAGAAGTTTCTCCTTCTCTGTTTTTTTCAATATTACGTTACCAACAGTCATCCTCAATAACACAGTAAAATAATAAAAATAAGAGAGGGCGTAATCGCGCCCTCTCTTATTTTTATAAATCTTTCACTCTCAGTACACGCATTGCATTTAAAACTGCAAGTAGCGTCACACCAACATCTGAGAAGACTGCTTCCCACATTGTTGCAATACCAAAGGCGCCGAGTAATAACACTAACCCTTTTACCCCTAATGCAAATATAATATTTTGCCATACGATGCTACGTGTACGTTTTGCAATTTTTACTGCTGTCACAATTTTTGAAGGCTCATCAGTCATAATAACGATGTCAGCAGCTTCAATTGCTGCATCTGACCCTAAACCGCCCATCGCAATACCAACGTCTGCTCGTGCTAATACTGGTGTATCATTAATACCATCACCAACAAATGCAATCTTTTCTTTACCGCGTTTTGCTGCATCAATTTTTTCGATTTCTTCTACTTTTTGGTGTGGTAATAATTCGGCATGAACTTCATCTAAACCTAATTCTTTACCAACAGCTGCACCAACTGATTTTGCATCACCAGTTAACATGACTGTCTTCTTAATACCTAGTTCTTTTAACTTTTGAATTGCTTGTTTTGAATCCTCTTTTACCTCATCAGAGATAACGATGTAACCCGCATATTTACCATCTACAGCAACATGAACGAGTGTACCTACTGTTTCTGGCTGCTTAAATGTAATATTTTCTTTCTTCATTAACTTTGCATTACCTGCGAAAATTTCTTTTCCTTGTACTTTTACAACCGTACCATGACCAGAAATTTCACTATAGTCTTCAATAGCATTTTCATCGATTGATTTTCCATATGCTTTTCGAATAGATTGTGCAATTGGATGATTTGAATATACTTCTGCAAATGCTGCATATTCTAATAGTTCTTCAGCTGTAGTACCTTCACTAGGATCCATCTTCGTAACTTTAAAGACACCTTTTGTTAATGTTCCTGTTTTATCAAAAACGATATATTTCACATCATTCAATGCTTCTAAATAGTTACTTCCTTTTACTAAAATACCACTTTTAGATGCCCCACCAATACCGCCAAAGAATCCAAGAGGAATCGATACAACGAGCGCACATGGACAAGAGATTACTAAGAACACTAAAGCTCTGTAAATCCAATCGGAGAATGTAGCACCCTCTAAAATAAGTGGTGGAATAAATGCCATTATTGCCGCTGTTATAACTACAACAGGAGTATAATAACGTGCAAACTTCGTAATAAAGTTTTCTGTTGGCGCTTTTTTGCTACTTGCATTTTGTACTAAGTCTAAAATTTTCGATACAGTCGATTCACCGAACTCTTTTGTAACTTCAACAGTTAACACACCATTTTGGTTTACAAAACCACTTAATACGTCATTACCAACTTCCACTTCTCGCGGTACAGACTCACCTGTTAACGCTGAAGTATCCATCATTGATGTTCCCTCAATTACTTTCCCGTCTAACGGTACTTTTTCACCTGGTTTTACGATAATATACTCACCAATTTGCACATCTTCTGGTGATACTTGTTTCGTTTCGTTTCCAACTTTCACATTCGCATAGTCAGGACGAATATCCATTAATGACGTAATTGATTTTCGAGAACGATTTACTGCAATACTTTGGAACAGTTCCCCTACTTGATAAAATAGCATAACTGCTACCGCTTCTGGATATTGTTGAATCGCGAAAGCTCCTAAAGTTGCAATTGCCATTAAAAAGTTTTCATCGAACACTTGGCCGCGAGTTATGTTTCTTACCGCTCTCCAAACGATATCTCCACCTATTAATAAATACGCAAGGACGAATAATGGAATTGTTATCATTTGCGGTAATCCGGCTAATGCAGCAATTCCTGTCAAAATTCCACCGAATACTAATCGTCCTATCATCTTTTTCACATTTCCATCACCATGATCATGACCGTGGTCGTGTCCCTTTTCCTCTTCACGAACAACTTTTACATCTGGCTCTAACTTTTGAACAACATTTTTTATATTTTGCACAGTCGATTCAAGTTCTCTTTTATTCGTAACTTCTACTCGTAATTTCTTTGATACGAAATCAACAGTCGCTTCTGAAACTGTTGGCATTTCCTTTACCTTATTTTCAATCTTCATTGCACAATTTGCACAGTCTAAACCTTCTAATACAAACACTTCTTTTATTAATTTTGTTTTTTGCTCTTCTTGCACTTTAATATGCGGCTCTAATTTTGTAACAAGTTGCTTCGCTTCCGTAACAACTTGATTTTCTTTATTTTGCGGTGTTTCTAAAAGCATCGTTTTTGTTGCGAAGTTTACTGAACAAGACGTTACTCCTTCTATATTCCCAACACCTTTTTCAATTTTCATTGCACAATTTGCACAATCTAAACCTTCTAGCATAAGTTTCTTTTTCACTAATGCCTCTGCCATCGTTCTCCCTCCTCGCGTTTTTATTCTTCCTCGTTTACGTGTTCAAACGCTTGCTCGAAGATATGAATTACGTGTTGATCAGCTAATGAATAATAAACTACCTTTCCTTCTTTACGGTTCTTTACAAGCTTTGCTTGCTTTAATACACGAAGCTGATGTGAGATTGAAGATTGCGTCATTCCTAATAAATAAGCTAAATCACAAACACACATTTCAGCTTCAAATAATGCATGTAATATTCTCGTACGTGTACGGTCACCTAATACTTTAAATAATTCTGCTACTTTACTTAAACTTTCATCAGTCGGAATTGTTTGTTTTACTTGATCCACGATTTCCTCATGAATTACCGTTTGAGAACATGCTTCCTGTTGCGTTTCTATTTTATTTCCAGCCATTATAGCTCACCTCTTTAATTGAACATATGAACAATCATTCATATATCTTATACTCTTATTATATGAGCGTCTGTTCATATGTGTCAATAAAATCCGTAAGATTTTTTTGACAATTTCGTTCACGTTTCAAAATAAACACATAAATATTCTCCGCATCTATCATGCTCTTCATACAAAAAGGATGCACGAAAGCTATCGCACATCCTTTTCTTATTTATTAACTTTCACTGCATCCACAATTAACGAAGCGAATCCTAATTTACCATCCTGATTTCTATAATCAAAACGTTTCGATCGATAAATAAAACCTCCTTGCTCATTCCAATCATTATACTGAAATTCTCCATTTTCATCGCAATACTCTAGCAACTTTACTTGAAAACCCGCTACTTCAAACATAGATACAATCGTTTTATAGTTATGTACAATTTTATGACTTGCAGCCGGATGATCTAATGGACCTGGCCCTCCTACTTGCACACCTTGCTGATATTCTTCATTTGGAAAAAATGCATCTGGTACCGCACAACGAATGTAACCATCATCTTGTAAAAATTCATAGCATATTTTAGCTGCTTCTATACCTTCTTCATACGATAAATGCTCCCATACGTGTTCAGCCAAAATTACTGATAAAGAATTAGGCTGAAATTTATTAAGCCACGTTTCTCTTTTTAATAAATTTAATTCTTCTTCATTCGTATGTAACCAACCTGGGTTATTATTATATCCCTCTGCTCCAACGACAACTTTCGTCTCCATCTTTCCACCCCTTCTTATATTCCGACATAAAAATTCGACAACATAACATTGGTCTCCTTTATTTCCCCAAAAGAAAAAGCCTTGCGCGCTCCCTAGACGCACAAGGCTTACTAACTTTATATCCCTTTAATTAGCTTCTTCTAAATTATCCTGCGAACTTTCATCTTCTTTTAGATGACTATGTTTTTTCGAATATACAAAGTATACAACTACTCCAATTGCCAACCAAACACCGAAGTATATCCATGTTTTTAACGGTAGATTTACCATTAAGAATAGACAGCATGCAACTGAAATAATCGGTAAGATTGGTACAAGTGGTACCATAAATCCACGTTGTAATTTCGGATGCGTTTTACGAAGAATGATGACAGTTACACCAACCATCGCGAATGTTAATAACGCTCCAATATTCGCTAAATTCGACAATTCTTTTAAATCGATAAATCCAGCAATTACAGCACTACCAATTCCTGTTAACCAAACTGAAAATGTTGGTGCTTCTGTCTTCTTGTTAATTTTCGCGAAAGATTTTGGCAATAAACCGTCACGGCTCATCGCGAAGAATACACGTGTCGTAGCGTAGATGTATGCGAAAATTACAGCCATAATACCAATTACAGCTCCAATAGCAATTACACCAGCCACTTTATCTTGTCCTACAACTTCTAGTACATAGGCCATCGCTTCAGGTACATCTAATTCCTTGTAAGAAACCATACCTGTCATAACGAGACAAACTACAACATAAATGATTGTACAAATGACTAATGAAGCAATAATACCAATCGGTAGATCACGCTGCGGATTTTTTACTTCTTCAGCAGAAGTTGCTAATGCATCAAATCCTAAGAAAGCGAAGAATACTGCTGCTCCTCCGGCGAAGACTCCACTTAAGCCGTACGGTGCAAATGGTATCCAGTTTTCTGGTTTCACGTAGAATACACCAACTGCAATGAATAAAACAACAATACCAATTTTAATTAATACCATTATGTTATTTACACGCTTACTTTCCTTTGTACCTCGTGATAATAACCAAGTTATCACCAACGTAACGATAACTGCTGGTAAGTTCACCATACCACCTTGCGATGGAATCGTTAACAATGCTTTTGGAATTTCAATTCCTAATCCACTCACTAAGTTATTGAAATAACCCGTCCATCCACCAGCTACTGCGGCAGTCGTTACGACATATACGGATAGCAATGTCCACCCCATTAAATGGGCAACAAACTCACCAATTGTTGCATATGAATATGTGTACACACTACCTGAAACAGGAAGTGCAGATGCAACCTCTGCATAACATAAAGCTGCAAATCCACAAACAATTGCTGCAATCATGAATGAAAAAATAACTGCTGGACCAGCATCTCTTGCTGCTACTAATCCCGTTAATACTAGAACTCCTGTACCAATTATCGCACCAATCCCTAGCATTGTTAGGTCAAATGCCCCTAGCGTTTTCGTCAAAGTTTTACTTTTACTTTCCCCTAACAATTGCGTAACGGATTTCTTTTTGAATAGGTTGGCCACGATGAATGCCCCCTTTTACCAAGAAGAGCTAAGAGGTATTATCTCTTAGCTCTTATCATGTTGTTTTATATATTGTTCGATTTTGTTTTGTATAATGCTTCTATTAGCAAGATACTGTTTCTGCTTCTAATAATTCTTTAGCACCTTTGTACTCTACACCGTGAGCTTCTGCAACTGCTTCGAATGTTACGTAGCCTTCTAATGTGTTAATACCTTTTAATAATGCAGAGTTGCCTAGGCAAGCTTCTTTGTAGCCTTTGTTAGCAATTTGTACTGCATATGGTACTGTTACGTTTGTTAATGCAAGAGTTGATGTACGTGGAACCGCACCTGGCATATTTGCAACTGCATAGTGAACAACACCATATTTCTCATAAGTTGGGTTGTCATGAGTTGTAATACGGTCAGTTGTTTCGAAAATACCACCTTGGTCAATCGCAATATCTACAACGACAGAACCTGGTTCCATTGATTGAATCATTTCTTCTGTTACAAGTTTTGGCGCTTTTGCACCTGGGATTAATACTGCACCGATTACAAGATCAGATTCTTTTACAGCTTCTGCAATATTGTAAGGATTAGACATTAAAGTTTTTACTTGGTTTCCGAAAATGTCATCTAATTGACGAAGACGTTCTGCACTTAAGTCGATGATTGTTACATCCGCACCTAGTCCAACTGCAATTTTAGCAGCATTTGTACCAGCTTGTCCACCACCGATAATTGTTACTTTACCGCGTTTAACTCCTGGAACACCTGCAAGTAAGATACCTTTACCGCCTTTGTTTTTCTCAAGGAATTGCGCACCGATTTGTGCAGCCATACGACCAGCTACTTCACTCATAGGTGCAAGTAATGGTAATGAACGGTTTTCTAATTGTACTGTTTCATATGCGATAGCAACAACTTTCTTTTCAATTAACGCTTTTGTTAATTCTGGTTCTGGAGCTAAGTGTAAGTATGTGAATAAGATTAAACCTTCACTGAAGTGTTTGTATTCGCTTTCAACTGGTTCCTTAACTTTCATAACCATTTCCATGTTCCAAGCTTCTTCAGCTGTATCAACAATTTTTGCTCCCGCTTCAACATACTGAGCATCTGTGAAACCAGATCCTACACCTGCATCCTTTTGAATGAATACTTCGTGATTGTTACGAACTAAATGTACAACACCTGCTGGTGTCATTGCCACACGGTTTTCGTTGTTTTTAATTTCTGCTGGTACCCCAATACGCATAATGAAATGCCCCCTTATAATTAACAGAAAAAAGGAATTCTTTTTTCTTTTTTAAATAATTAATAACTTATGTCCTTATTCTAGCATAACTTAAAAGTTATGAAAACGCTAACATACTATTTTTTTAAAGTTTTTATATTTAGAATAGTGTAAATATATAAAACATTGATTCTATTGAGTTCTGCGTACCACTTCATCATCTATCACTCTATTTCTATTATATCCATTCAAAATGCATAGTTATTATTTATTATTTGACAATAACGTAACAATGTAAAAAAACTAAGTAGTTACGTATACATATACACTTATTACTTTGTACAATACTTTAGAAATATATTCTTTTCATAAAAAAACAGCTACTAGCATTTAGCCAGCAGCTGGGTAACTTATAAATAATTTTGAAAACAAGTCTTCTGTCGTTTCTGTAATTTTATCAAATATATCGCTTTCTTCAGCTTCTTGTTCTTTTAACATCTTAATTGTTTCACGTGCGTCTTCAGGATAATCGGTAATGATACCATCTACGTTTAACTTATAATATGCCTTTAAACTTTCCATATCATTTACTGTCCATACGTAAATTGGCTTATTTAACTTCCTTGCTTCTTTTACTAATTTTTTATTTAACATGTATTCTTCTGCTACATAAAAATCAGCCTTCACATTCTTTAAGTTAGCTCTACTTGCATACAGTATATATCCTACTTTTATATCTGGATTTGCACGCTTAAACTCTTTAATAAGGGGATAATGTAATGTTTGAATAACGCATTGTTTCTCAAAGTCATTATCTTTAATTGCTTTTAATACTTTATTTACGAAGTCCTTCTCATTACCGTGAAGCTTCACTTCTATATTGAGTTTTATTTTATTTTTTGAAAGCTTAATAATCTCATCTAATGTACTAATTTCTCCTGTGAGCCCATCTTGACTAAGAGTAAGCTCCCTTAGCTCATCCATCGTCAAATCTGATACATGCACATTCGCATTCGCAAGACGTTTCAACTTCAAATCATGTATGACTGCTAGTTCGCCATCTTTTGTTTGCAAGACATCTATTTCAGCATAGTCTGCTTTTGCATCAATGGCACCTTGCACTGCTTCTTTCGTATTCTCTACACCTTTTGATATATATCCACGGTGCGCCATAATAATTGGTTCTTTATATGTGTTTGAAATAAAGGTCACAATGAAGGCAACGACCATTCCAGCAGTAATAATTCCCACAATATATACACCAATAAATTTCCAACGATGTTTTTGGAAGAAACATTTATCTGCTTTCGATTTTGAATAGTCTAATCCTTCTTCTAGTAAAACATCTTCAACCGGAACCTTTTGCAAATACAATCGCGTAATCGCCATAATATAAAATGGTGTCACGATAAAGCTAAATAAATACAATGTACTTGTTAGGAATACAGACATTGTTGATTCAGCTAACAATGCGAATGTTCCTTTCGGGTTTGTAAATTCATACACACCCCATAGGCACAATAAATATATTCCCCAAAATACAATATACACAATCCCTATTGAAATGAAAAAACCTACTAAAAAGAATAGTACTTTAAAAAAGCTTTCTTTTACTAAAGCTGCACTTTTGCGTGCTGCCACGCGAAATGTTTTTTGCTCTAAAACGACAATAGGTAGAACAAAAATCCAGCGAAGGTTCAAATACGCGACTACAGCAAAGAACGTGTAATAACCAACTTGTCCCATCGTTGTCTTGAAGAGTTCTCCTGTAATAAAGTTAGGAATTTGAATTTGCGGAATTAATGCTGTTTCATATCCCATATTTAAAAGAGGTAATAATACGACAGCATATAAAATAAATCCTGGTAAGCAATATGTGAAAAGAGTAGGTAAATACGTTACCGTTTTATATAAAATCGGACGTAATTTCACCTTTTGTCTTTTATGAGCAAAATACGAAATAATAATAAGTACCGCAAATTCCGTAAAAATAAGAAACAGTGCTAACAATGACAAAATTACGATTGCCAAGATGCCGTATGGTGTCTTTAAAAACGCTAATAATTCATCGTTCGTTGCATTTGCATAACCACCAAAATACAATAACTTATTAAAAATGATCCCAAATAGCGGGACAAATACAATCGCTGCTAATAATTTATAAACAAGTTGAAAGGTTAATACATTCCAAAAAGCAAATCTAACTGTTTGAAAGGAATGTCCCATTACTCCTGGTATAGATAGTTTTTTACGGTGTTGCATATATTCCTCCAAATTCTAAAACGGTATTTGAGATGGATTCCACATTTCCAGTTCCAATCCATCTTTTTAATAATAATATATTCCGCTTAACATGAACACTCTTATACATAT